>CAMJWQ010000453.1 GCA_946409475.1 uncultured Lachnospiraceae bacterium | reverse complement strand
TCGGAAAAGTAAAAAATATCGTACAAAATATACGGGCGGCTTTTGTGGAAATAGAAAACGGCCAGATGTGCTATTATTCCTTTGAAGATAATAAAAATCCTGTTATCCTGAATAAAAGGCCGGAAAAGGATACTGAAAAAAATAATATAAAAATCGGAGACGAGCTTTTAGTTCAGGTCAGCAAGGAAGCCATGAAAACAAAAGAGCCCATGGTCACCTCCAATATTAATTTGCCGGGCAAATATGTGGTATTGACAACGGGAAATAAACAAATCGGTATCTCATCAAAAATAAAGGAACCCGCCAAAAGTGAGCTGAAGGCTTTCATGGAGGCATACCGGTCAGAAAATTATGGCTTTGTGGTACGGACCAATGCGGCAGACGCAGATAAAGAACAAATCAAAGAAGAGGTACGGCAGCTTTCCCTCGGCTATGAAAAACTGCTTACCGTAGCAAGTCACAGAACCTGCTTTAGTCTGCTGTTTCAGTCCCTCCCCTCCTTTTTAAAGAAAATCAGGGATGTTTATTCCGGGGGATTAGAGGAGATTATTTCTGATGACAGGGAAGCCTATGATCAGATAAAAGCTTTTTTGGAAGAAAACCAATGGGAAGCCGCACATAAATTACGTTTTTATGAGGATTCCTCTTATTCCCTGGCAAAGCTATATAACCTGGAGACCCAGATAAAGGAAGGGTTAAAAGATAAGGTTTGGTTAAAATCAGGCGGCTTTTTGATCATACAGCAAGCGGAGGCCTGCTCCGTTATTGATGTAAACAGCGGGAAATTTACCGGCAAAAAAAAAGGATCACAAGCCTTTTTTCACATCAACAGGGAAGCTGCCGGGGAAATTGCCAGACAAATACGGCTTCGTAATATTTCCGGCATCATTTTGATTGATTTTATAGACATGGAGACGGATAAGGAGAAATCACAGCTCCTTGCCATGATGAATGAATACGTTGGAAGGGACCCCATACAAACTACGGTAATTGATATGACAGCCCTCCAAATCATGGAAATCACCCGGAAAAAAGTCAGAAGGACCTTAAAGGAAGAGCTGGCAGCCTCTTGTCCCGTCTGTCACGGGGCCGGTTATATATATTGAAATGCAGGCATCAGGAGCCCGATTTATTTTAAAATATCATTATCCGGAGGAAACCATGAAGCTCATAAAAATGCAGAAAGTAAAAGACGGCAGATATTTAAAGAATTATATTTTAACCTATTTAAACAAATCCGGCAGGGAGAAAGAATATGAAATTGTAAGCAGAAGAGAGCTTACCGGTCCTGAGGATTTGGGAAGCAAATCTTCCGGTGTCAGTATCGTAATCGTAAGAGACAATAAATTACTGTTGCTAAGAGAATTCCGTATGGGTGTGAACCAGGTTATTTATAATCTGGTGGCAGGCATGACGGAAGAGGGAGAAACCCTGGAGGAATGTATCCGCCGGGAAGTCTATGAGGAGACAGGCCTTCATGTAAAACGAATTATAGATATACTTCCTCCCTCCTTTGCCGCCGTTGCCATATCCGATATGCTGACGAATCTGGTCTTTGCGGAGGCGGAGGGAGAATTATGTGATCATACCTCGGCAAACGAACAGATTGAGGCTGCCTTTTATACAAGGGAGGAGGTACAGGTCCTGTTGGAGACGAAAAAATTCAGTTCCCGTTGTCAGATGATAGCTTATTTTTTTTCTAAAAATACCGGTTTATTTCAAAATAAATAAGAAAAGGGAAGACATGTAAAAGGATGGACTAAAGTGGTCCGTTATTTTGCAAAAGGAAAGCAGACTATAAGGAGGGAAACATAGATATGGTTGCGATCAGCAGCAAGGAAATAGAAGAATTAGAACCTTACGTAGTAAATCTTAGAAGGTACTTTCATCAATATCCGGAACTAAGCATGGAGGAACAGGAGACTTCGAAAAAGATTGGAGAAGAACTGGCAGGCCTGGGCATTCCCTATGACCGAATGGGAACGGGTGTGATCGGCTATCTGGGAGCAGGTGAAAAAACCGTGGCTCTCCGGGCAGACATGGATGCCTTACAATTAATGGAAAAGTCAGATGCCCCTTATCAGTCTAAGCATAAGGGAATCATGCATGCCTGCGGTCATGATGCCCATATGGCCTCCTTACTTGGAGCGGCAAAAATTCTAAAAAAACATGAAAAAGAGTTACCTTATAAAATTAAATTGATTTTTCAGCCCGGGGAAGAGAATTGTAAGGGGGCCTATATGCTGTGTGAAAAGGATGTTTTAAAGGGAGTAAGTGAAATTTACGGTATCCATATCTTTACGGATATTCCGTCCGGTAAAATTTCCATTCAGCCGGGCCCAAGAATGGCATCTACAGACCGTTTTACCATTACCGTTACCGGAAAGGGAGGTCATGCCGGAAAACCCCATCAATGTGTGGATGCCACCCTGGCGGCCTCCGCCCTTTTAATGAATATCCAGTCCATTATCAGCAGAGAGTTTGACCCTGTCAATACGGCTG
>CAMJWQ010000452.1 GCA_946409475.1 uncultured Lachnospiraceae bacterium | reverse complement strand
GGTTGAGGCTGTTACCGAAACCGCTTTGGGCTTCCCCGAAAGATATCTGATCAAGTCAATCATATGTACGCCCAAATCAATGACGGGACCGCCGCCCGACCTTTTTCTGTCGGAAAACCATCCTCCCGGATTGCCCCATCTTCTAAGGCACCCTGTCTTTGCATAATAGATACTGCCGAGCTCTCCGTTATCTATCATTTCCTTTAAAGCGATTGCATTATCGCCAAATCTCCTGCAAAAACCTACCATAAGAATTTTCCCTGATTTTTTCGAAGCCTCAACCATTTCCAAAGCCTGATCCGCATTTAACGCAAGGGGTTTTTCACATAATACGTGCTTACCGGCATTTAACGCCGCAATACTTGCGGGAGCATGGATATTATTCCATGCTGTAACACTGACAGCGTCCAGTTCCTTCATCTTCAGCATTTCATTATAATCGGTAAATGTATGCGGGATACCATAAGTTTCAGCAAATTTTTTCACACGCTTCTCGTTAATATCGCATGCCGCGATTACCTCGACATTCTCAAGACGAGTATATCCCGCCATATGTAAGTTGCTTATACTCCCTGTCCCAATAATTCCGATTTTTACTTTACCCATACTAACACTCCTTATTAAATATAGTTTGATTCTTCAAAGGGTATATAATCATATCCTTTTAAAATATACTACTGATGATGTTATTTGCTTCGATCATTGTCCGCAAATTGCCTTTACCCGCTCCATCAATCTTAGATGAAGTACCCGCAACCTATAAGTTGCATTATATGTTTTTTTAATTGCATTCCTTTCAGCCTAAGCCCTTATACAAGCAGATAATCAGGTTTTTGGGTTAATAAATTTATCGTAAAATCAAACATTTCATACGCATTAATTAGTCTGACTGTGGAATTACCAACCCTATACTTTTTCATAATCCCCTTCTTTTCAAACAGTTCCTCTAATTTATTAAAATCAGTTTCCGGCTTTTCCCAATTGTGCAGCCTGTTCGTAACCGTAATCCTTTGACCTCCATAACCTGTTATGGTGATTTTAACCGTATCCTTTTGCAGATGATACAGTACCCCTGCGATTTCCTCACAGGCATGGATTGAGGTATTACTTTCCTGATCAACACCTGCCAGCATTATATAACCCTTTATCGCTGCATTGATATAATACGGGCTGCTTTTGTCACATGGGGACTTGGAGTTTTCATGTCCGGATGTCACATCCTCCTTCCGGCAGCCGATTGCTGCCACAGAATGAGTGGGATGCAGTGAGCGTCTGGCCTCCTCCGACGTTCTTACGGTTTCCGGAATGATACCGGTCCAGCATTTGGTATTCACAACATTAAATACAGGCGGACAGGAGGCCGAATCTTCTCTCCTGCCGGTAAGTGTAGGTACCAGCAGGGTTCCGTCCATACCAACTACATTCATTAGCGAGTGAACAACAGCAATTGCTCCTCCGTCAATATATCCGAAGCTCTTTAGGGAACTGTGAAGCAGAACAGTATCCCCATACTTCAAGCCGATACCCTGAAACTGTTCTGCCAGCTCCTTAACACCTATTCCCACTTATAACACCCTTTCTTTTCTTTTATTCTTCTTTTCTTCTTTTCTTCTTTTCTTCTTTTCTTTTATTTTATTCCTTTCTTCAGTCCGCAGAACCAAGGTCTGCTATGATAAAATTACGGTAAACAATTAAGAATAAAGCTTCACCAGCATGATATCTCTCACAATTCTTCCATCGAGCTCATTCGCCTTAATATTATTTTCGATACAATAGGAGGCGGCGATACCCGCAGCTTCCCCTAACGCCCGGCAGGTAGGCTGTATCCTGATACAGGACTGGGCTGTAAAGGTTGATGATATGCACCTTCCTGCCACAAGGAGATTTTCCGCATTGTCGGCCACCAGGCACCGATAGGGTATTTCAAAATATTCTCCCCGTTTCATTTCCCTGATACCAAGCTTTTTCTCATCAATCAGTCCGTGAATATCAATCGGATATGCCGTCCTTGCTATGGCATCCTCAAATTTTGCCCTGTCTATATAATCTTTTTCACTTAATAGATACTTTCCCTTGATCCTTCTGGATTCCCTTATGCCCGGCATCTCCGCTACGGATAAAATAAAGCTTTCTTCAAACCCCGGCAGATAGGACTTCAAGAAGCCATACAGTCTTTTTATCATTTTCCTTCCGGTGATTAACGCCCGGCTGACCGCCTCCGGCTTTAACGTATCATAGCTATCGGGTATTTCCGGGCAGTTAAACGACATAACCCCGGGCATGCCGGGAACCGCAAAGGCCTGGAAGTATTTTCCGTCCTCATATTCAATGACACTATCTTGATACCCCTCTTGAAATACACGGTTAAGCGGGGTTTCCTGCTCCCATACCGAGGCAATCTCCACCAGGGGGTAATCCAATAGATCAGGCTCACCGATGTCCCGAAGAAAATTTTTCAGCTTTCTTATATCAATATTTCCAAGCATAAAGCGTAAGGACATGGCCTGATTGTTATGAAATACCT
>CAMJWQ010000451.1 GCA_946409475.1 uncultured Lachnospiraceae bacterium | reverse complement strand
GAACTTTTCCCATTTCCCCGCATTTTTTCATCCCCATTTTAATTTCCTGAAATAATGCCTCTAAATCCCAGCACAGCTCTCCGTTTTTCATCTCCGCTTTATTTTCAAAACGATGTACTTCTTCCTGTTTTAATTTTCCCTTGTCCATCCACCCCAATATATGTCTCCCGCCGGAAGCCCCGATATCAACTGCTAAATAATAATTAATCATTATGCCCAACTTCCTTTCTTATATTTATATTATATAGGTAAAATTAAACAAAAAAAAGAACACCTCTTGCATAAAAAAGTGTCCTTATTTGCATTTCCGGTATTCCCTTGGAGTGACCTTATATTGCTTATAAAATATCCGGTGAAAATAGCTTACATTGTTATACCCCACCGCATAACTGATGTCCGCTACGGATAATTTGGTGGAAGTCAATAAGTATACCGCCTGATTTAGCCTTTTCCTTTGTATCAATTCCGTATATGTTTTCCCCGTGATTTTTTTTACCATACGGCTCAGCCAGTATAAATCACAATGCAGCTCCTCCGCCAAATCCGATAGCTGTCCTTCTTTATAATTCTCTTCAACGAAGCGCAGCAGCTTAATCACCAGCTCCTGTTCAAATTGGTTTTTCCCTACGGATAATTTATCCGTATGATTCATCAGCTGCAAAAACAAAAGGCCCATGGTAATCTGATTAATGCTCCGGTTATTCTGCCAGTCATTCATAATAGTCCAAATCAGGTTTTCCAAAATATTTTGAATAGGAAGAATATCCGTCACCTTAAAATGAAGATAGCTGATGCTGTCGTCGCCATTTTTTAAACAGCCAATCAAAAAATCCCGAAGATGATTTTCCTCTTCCCCTATCATCTGAAGGGTATGGTCAAAGAACTCAGGAAGTATGATAAAATTTACCGCGATATCTTCAAGCTTTGCCGGATAAATTTCCTGCACGGCATTCTGGCTTAAGAAAAGTATCTCCCCTTCCTGTAAATCAATTTCTTCATTGTTAATCAAATGAATGGTATGTCCCTGATACATGTAGATGACCTCAATGTAATTATGCTTATGCTTCGGAAAGTGCACAAAGCGGGTATGGGGCCTGATTTGAATCAGCATATTCTGATCCAGCAGCTTTTTATTATCAACCACATCCGAAGCAGACTCCATGTAAATTTTCTTATCAATTTCCTTCTTTCCCCTGAGTATTTCCCGCTCTTCCGGCGTAATTACTTTAAGTTTATCTAACAACACTTGATTTTTCATAATGGCTTCCTCAAAACAAATCTTTTCATACTATATTGTGTTGTATTCTTAATTCATTATACTATACTCCATATTTTCATACAATAGCATGGTACCTTCCTGTATTTCCCATGGAAGCAGTGCTCTTGCCACCAGCTTTAAATCGTCATTTACCGGATCCAAACGCTTCAGATTGGCATAATCTCCCTCTATACTTGCCACTATGTATTTTATTGGTCCTAACATTATAATTTTCTACTCTCCCTTCCTCAATATTTTTGATATTCCTTACCCTTTTCTTTCAGCCAGCTTCTGCTCACCCTATAATCAGGCAGGATTTTCCCCACTTCATTCCAAAACTGCGGAGAATGATTCATTTGCTTCAGATGTGCCAGTTCGTGGACTACCACATAATTGATGATATCTTCAGGCATCATCACAAGCTTCCAATTAAAGCTTAAATTTCTCTTACTGCTGCAGCTTCCCCATCTGGTCTTTTGATCCCGTACGGAAATCTGATGAAAAGCGACCTGCATTTTCCCGGCATACTGCTTCGCTTTTTCATCTAATAAATCTTTCGCATAGGACTGAAGCCAGTTCATAATGCATTTTCTGACAACCTGGTGTTCCATTGACGGAATATCCATGATCAGCCGGGGCCTTCTTTCCCCTTCTTTATTCAGAAACACCTGTGTCTTTACATCCCTGCCGGACTCCCCCGCCTCCAGAGATAAAAAATCTCCGTTAAACAAGGGTATTTCAGTCCCACTGCTATAGGTATTTTCCGCAGTATCCATGGAAGCCTTATAATTAACCAGTGCTTCATGGTGTTTTATAATCCATTCTTCCTTATTCTTAATAACAGCTTCTATCTTTTTTTGTGATAAAAGGATGGGCACCCTTATATATACGGCTGCATCCGGCTTTATCTCCAGGACTATTGTTTTACGGTTTGATTTTATTACCTCAATGGGAATTTCTCCATTATCTGTTTTTAATAGTATTTTCATGCACATCTCACCTCATTAAATGGATAGACAGGTTTAACGGTCCGGTTAATTTAAAAACGTTGTACTAGGCTCGACAAGCACCATTCCCACTAAGCTCGACAATACCTCGCTAAGTGGTCAGGTATGTATTCTCACTAGGCTCGACAATACCTCGCCAAGTGTTCATACGAACCTCGCCAAGTGTTCATATTATATCACAGATATGGTCTTATATCATCCACCTCCGGCCAAATTATATTTTACGGTCTGAATGATTAATAAATTTAACTGCAAAATTCATTTTATTAATATTTTAAAAT
>CAMJWQ010000450.1 GCA_946409475.1 uncultured Lachnospiraceae bacterium | reverse complement strand
AGCTTCATTTGCTTAACATAACCAATAATCTCCTCCTGCGAAGCATGTCCTCTCACATTGGGAAATTCATACAGGCCTGCCAGTAATCCTCTGTCGGCTCTTTTATGTATCATGCATTTTTCGCTGTCCCGAATTATGATTACTGTTTTTTCCTCTATGCGTTTTTTATTTTTTTTAATCCTTACCGGTAAATCCTTTACCTTATTAAGCTTAACCGCCAGACAGATGTCTTTCCAGGGACATATACTGCATTTAGGATCCCCATTGGGAATGCAGACCGTTGCACCCAATTCCATTAATGCCTGATTAAAATCTCCTGCCCTGTCATCCGGCATTATCTTAGTCATTTCACTTTCCGTCCGTTTTTTTACGGCAGCTTTTAAGATATCTCCCTCATCTGCCGTTACTCTTGCTATAATCCTCAATACATTTCCATCTACGGCAGGCCGCTTCAGCCCATATGCTATGGAGGATATGGCTCCTGCCGTATAGCTTCCAATGCCCGGTAAGCTTATCAGATAATCATAATCAGCGGGTAATTCTCCCTGATAATCTAAAACAACCCTTTGTGCCGCTTTTTTCAGATTTCTGACACGGTTGTAATAGCCCAGGCCCTCCCAGAGCTTTAAAAGATTTTGTTCCCTGGCATCTGCCAGTTTTTCAATGGTGGGAAATGCGTCCAGAAAGCGTTCAAAATAAGGTTTAACAGCCTCCACCCTCGTTTGCTGCAGCATGATTTCCGATATCCAGACCCGGTAAGGGGAAGCCTCCTCCCTCCAGGGTAAAATACGTCTGTGGCCATCATACCAGTCAAGTAAAGGAACAGCCAGCCGCTCTAAAATTTGATTTCTTTCCATATCGCTCCTAATATTATGTTAATCTTCTGCTGCACTCATATTTTTCTTTTGTGAGCAAACAGGATTTAATGGCTTCAA
This sequence comes from uncultured Lachnospiraceae bacterium, assembly GCA_946409475.1. Taxonomy (GTDB): domain Bacteria; phylum Bacillota; class Clostridia; order Lachnospirales; family Lachnospiraceae; genus CAMJWQ01. The sequence goes on along the minus strand of CAMJWQ010000450.1, from coordinate 1,614 downwards.
ACCGTTCTTCAACAGTTCCTTCTTTAATCTCTACATCCAAAGATATGGCAATGGCATTTATCATTTCCTGATCCAGTTTATTTTTAATCAGCAGCAGGGTGTTCAGCTTTTCTTCATAGCCTTTCGCTTCCAAGAACATCAAAAGCTCGGGCTTTATACCTGTTTCTGAATTAAGGTCTTCATTTATCTCTTCCTTTACCGTATCCCTGCTGTCTTTCGTCTTGTCTGTCTCTGTGATGTCGTTTTCCTTCTTATTATTCCGGCAATTTATTTTATTAGTATCATTAACCTTAGTAAATCGGTAGCAGCCGGCATATTCCGGATATTTCCCAGAATCAATTTTATCCATAAACATTGATAATGGTCTTACATAGATGGAATAATCACCATACAAAGCCTGATACACTACCATTTCCTCATCCGTCTCGGAATGAATGGCTATGGCTATGATCTGATAGCTTTCGCCTTTAAAATGCCGATATTTTTCATATGGCCTTGGTTTTTCTCTCATTATCATTCATGCCCTCTTAATTAATCATATCACTCACTAATTTATTTACGACCGTCCCGTCTGCTTTCCCCTTTACTCTCGGCATCAGTTCCTTCATAATCTTTCCCTTATCTTTTCCGGCCGGATTTTCTATTGCCAATTTCTTAAGTACATCAAGGATCGTATTTTTTATATCTTCTTCCGACATTTCCTCCGGAGCAAATTCCCGCAGTACCGCCAGTCTCTTTTCGCATTGTTCAATAATATCTCTTCTGTCGGAGGGTGCGGATTCCATTGTCTCTTTTGTCTGCTTTATCTCCTTTTTAATCACCTCATTTTCTTCCGTCTCCGTCAGATCATCTCTTTTGTCTATCGCTTTGTTTTTCAACGCCGCTAAGAGCATGGATAAAGTATCCTTTCTGTCTTTATCCTTATTTTTCATGGCTTCCACCATTTCTTTTCTGATTTCTTCAATTTTGCTCATAATAAAGCCTCCCTTAGTTTCTGATTATCTGTTACTGCTGCCAAGATTTCCTTCTCTGTGATGCCTTCTGCATAATGCCATATATTGGTTATTACTTCCCAAATAGACCTGTTCACCATCCCGTATCATATTGCCGTCTTCACCAATACGGGCATTACAGGAAGCTCCCTCTCCGCACCAGCATACCGTTTTAATTTCCTCCAGAACATCAGCCCATGCCAAAAGCCACATGGAACCTTCGAACAGCTCTCTTCTAAAGTCAGTCCGAAGTCCGTAGCAAATAACGGGTATGTGCAAATCATCCACGATGTGAATAAAAAATTCCACCTGCTCTTTTGTCACAAATTGGGCCTCATCCACAATTATACAATCATAAGCTTCAATTTTCTCATCACTCATAGTAATGAGCTCTTCCACAAAGGAACATTTCTTTCGTAAGCCGATGCGGGAGGTGACATATCCTTCTCCGTCTCTGATATCCAGCCTTGGTTTTACCAACAGGGCTCTTTTTCCTCTTTCAAAGTAATTGTACTCTACCATTAAAGCATTTGCCGTTTTAGAGCTTCCCATCGCCCCATATCGAAAATATAGCTTTGCCAATTGTTTTATCACCTCGCTAAGTACTCTTATTATTATAGCA
>CAMJWQ010000449.1 GCA_946409475.1 uncultured Lachnospiraceae bacterium | reverse complement strand
TCCATCAACAGGATATCTCTCTCCTTTACTAAATATTTCAGCTAAATATATAAATTTAATGGATTTGAATTTAAGGTGTTTCTTTTGCGTAGCCGGAATAGGCAACAATTCCTTTGATGGTAACGGAATACTATTTTGATTATCTGGTAAATTCTTATAAAATTGATAATTGAGCTTAAGACATACTGTGCCCCTGAGAATAGTCTCAAGCCGTTGGGATACCGTTAGTTTGGGATCTGAAATATTCGTGGAGGATCGAGTATTTAAGACCTTTTTCACCAAATAGGCAATCCTGCTTATTTATCAATTTTATAGTATATAGTATGCATGTGGTGAAAAGCCGTGAATCATGTTGTAAAAAAAATTAGAAATTAGAAAAAAATTATGTTTTATTCATGATATACGGGACTTATTGTCAATTATTAATCCCGGTAAGTACCGCAAAATAAAGAAAAGCCAACGTTTATGGCGCTGGCTGTGACAGAGGATATTGTTATGGTCTTCATGATCTTAAACTGCGTTATGGCAGAAGGAAACAATTTGGCGGATAGGAATATCACATACGGAGCCCACTCTGTTTCCAAAATGATCCTCATAATGATTTCCATTAACCAAATTGCATCCGCATGTGGAATCGTTACCATTTCCGAACCCATTATCAAAACTACAGATATTATTGTCAAGGGGATTTGACGGTGAAAGTCCCTGCTGTGTAGCAATTCTTATAAAATTACAATTAACGGCAAGTAAGATTCCGGTAAATCCACAACCTGACACACCTCCGCTTTCGGTAAACACGGTTACCGTCTCACCTATAAACTTACATAAGTGACCGGTAAAATTTTGGCCGTATCCATTTCCACAGTTAAACATATTATTATCTCCTTTGTTATAAATTTTTAGATTGGCTTGATTTTAATGGATGATAAGTTGTTTTTCTTACTTCATTTGATGATAACAGTAGTTTTCAAATTCTATGATTTATCCTTTCGGTAACTTATTTATTTATCAGGTTTATAGTATATAATATACATATGATGAAAAATCGTGAATCATGTTGTAAAAAAAATTAGAAATTGCAAATAAATAATCGCAATTTACAGGATTTATTATCAATTGACCGCTTTTTTCGCCGAATGCAGTCACGAAGCGGCGCAATTTCTTATAAAATAAATAAAAACGGCGGGACATATCCCGCCGGTAATTATTGTTAATAGTGAGGAATGAGACGCAGAATTTTATCATCCGTTCCGTCCGGTATTCCCCTGCCGTCCCTATTGCTTGTCATCAAATAGACAGACCCGTCTTCGGCCGCATATACATTACGCAGACGTCCGTATCTGCTTCCCAGCCAGGATTCTACTCTTTCCGCTTCCCTGCCGTTTTCCTTTAATATCACCGCCAGAAGCTGTTCACCGCGTAAAGCCGCAACCAATAAATTTCCCCTCAGGGGCCCCTCCTTAACAAAGTCCATACCGGAGGGCGCCCAGGTATCTTCTTCACTGTTTACCAACGGTTTTATTGTCACAGCTGCATCTGTTTCTTCCTCTCCCTCTACTAATGGCCAGCCGTAATTTTTTCCGGGTAGTATAATATTAATTTCATCGTGTCCCGTCCGTCCGTGTTCCGATGCATATAAAACGGAATCTTCATTCCATGCCAAACCCTGGGGATTTCTATGTCCCCAGCTATAAACCGGCGAATGAGGAATGGGATTATCCGGAGGAATACTGCCGTCCAATTCTATTCTTAATATTTTCCCGGCTAAGCTGGCCGTATCCTGGGATAAATCCGGATTGCCTGCATCTCCTGTGGTAATATACAATTTTTCATCCGGTCCAATTCTTATTCTGCCTCCATTATGAATACTGCCGCCGGGTATATTATCCAAAAGAATCCGGTCAACTGAAATGCTTTGATTCCCCCCGACCAGTCTCACAACCCGGTTATAAATAATATTATCCTTCAAATAGGAATGCATTACATACAGATATCGATTCCGTAAAAAATCCGGATCCAGAGCAATTCCCATGAGGCCTCCTTCCTCCCGGCTGATAAAAGGCTCTTCAAATGCAGTCAATGGTTCGGGCAGCAGGCTTCCCTCTTCTATTTTCCGTATCCTTCCCGGCCTTTCCGTAAAATAAATATCACCGGTATCACTCATATCCATATCCCAGGGTACGGATAAATCCGAGGCAATAATTTCTATATCATAGGGAAATTGACTGTTTACTGCTCTGTTGTTTTCCATAGGGGTATTAAAGCTTTTTTCCTGCGCAGTCAAATTATAAAAATCCTGATATAAAATTTTTCTCACTTTTTTTACCATTCCGATCAGCCTTTTATAAATTGATGAAATACTTGATTAAAATCATCCTTTTGATCGTAAAATGCACCATGCCCGCTGAATTCAAAGGGTATGAGTTCTGCCTTGGGAATTAATTTTTCCTGGATTTCTCCTAATTGAAAAGGCACTACCTTATCATGAATACCGTGAATGATCAATACGGGTACATATATGGCTGCCAAATCCGAAAAAAGCACTTCATTAATCCACGTTTTAGCGACGGCTGCCGTTGCCCATCCTG
>CAMJWQ010000448.1 GCA_946409475.1 uncultured Lachnospiraceae bacterium | reverse complement strand
AAATTTATAATATTTACAAAAAATACTTTATTTTTTCAAGAAATGACATTATAATATAAAATGTAGGATTATATATACACATTAAGTGCGAAAGAAGGCATGTTTTTGGAAAATAAGAAAAAAATGCTGCAAAAAATCATTAGATTTGGAAAATCACGTAAAATCTTTCGTTATCCCGCAATAATCTTATGCTTTATCTGGTTATTATTTTATTATGCAAGCGCTTGGTTTTTAAGAAATAAGTACAAATTTGCAAATGCCTTTGGTATTTGTGCCGTTGTACTGTTAACAAGCAGCTTTGCTTACCCAATCGATACGGTTGCTTCCGAAACGGTAAAGGACCAGGCTGCAATTGTAGATGCGGCTCAAGTAACGGATGAATATGTCCATCTGTTTGAGGAAGAAAGAGCGGCAAGCGGAACAGTAATGAAAGCAGACACTACTGTCTTAACGGGAAAAGGGGAAAAGGTAATAGAATTTTGCCAGCATCCTGACTGGAACTTAATTTTGATCAACAAGGAACATCCCATTGATGCCTCTTATGAATTTGAACTAAAGCAGATCAAAGGTTCTTTTTTTGCTGATGCCAGAATTTGTGATGCGGTTCAAAATATGTTAGAGGCGGGTAAGAAGGATGGGGTAGCACTTATGCTATGTTCAGCTTATCGCTCCTATAGCAGACAGGTGGAATTGTTTGATTCTCACGTAGTAAGCTATGTGAAAAAGGGAGACAGTTATGAGGAGAGCTATAAAAAAGTTGCGGAAAGTTTAACAATTCCGGGCTCCAGTGAACATCAGGCAGGATTAGCGGTAGATATTGTAACACCAAGATATCAGGTACTGAACGATGGATTTGGTGAGACGGAAGCCGGTATTTGGCTGGCTGAAAACTGCTATAAGTATGGATTCATATTAAGATATCCGAAGGGAAAAGAGGATATTACCGGGATTACCTATGAACCATGGCATTTCCGTTATGTTGGAGTAGAAGCAGCTACAGAGATTACCAAACAGAATATTACCTTAGAAGAATATTTGGAAGAATGGCGGTTAAATCAATAATTAGTAAAATTAAAAGGAAAGTAAAAAATCATTTTCTTATTTTGGCATGTGAGACATTCAGAATAAGAAAATGATTTTTTTGACACGCTAATTCTTATATGAGGAGCTTGCTGCTATGGTGATCTATTTTGGCGGATATCGTAAGACAGATATTTCCGGTTTGACAGGATAATAGGAAATGGATATGATAGACGATGATGATAAAAGCGGTAAGAAAAGGAGACGGAAACGGAGATAGCTATGTATCGATTATTAAAACGGGAAGGCAGAGCCAAAAGAGGAGAATTTCAAACACCTCACGGGGTCATTCAAACCCCGGTTTTTATGAATGTAGGAACAGCTGCAGCCATAAAAGGGGCCGTATCAACAATAGATCTACAGGAAATTAAGACGCAGGTGGAGCTTTCCAATACCTATCATCTGCATGTAAGGCCGGGGGATGAGGTTATTAAGAAGCTGGGCGGTCTTCATAAATTTATGGTATGGGACAAACCGATTTTGACCGATTCAGGAGGATTTCAGGTTTTTTCCTTATCTGCCCTTCGTAAAATAAAGGAGGAGGGAGTATATTTTCAGTCACATGTGGACGGAAGAAAAATTTTTATGGGACCGGAAGAAAGTATGCAGATTCAATCGAATCTGGCTTCCACCATTGCCATGGCCTTTGATGAATGTCCGTCTGCAAAGGCGGAAAGGAAGTATGTATTGGATTCCGTAGACAGGACAACCAGATGGCTGATACGCTGTAAGAAGAAAATGGAACAGCTGAATCATTCGGAAGGCACCATAAATAAAGAGCAAATGCTGTTTGGTATCAACCAGGGAGCGGTTTATGAGGATATCCGTACGGAGCATGCAAAGCGGATCAGTGAGTTAGCGCTGGATGGCTATGCCGTGGGAGGTCTTGCAGTTGGGGAATCCCATGAAGAAATGTATCATATACTGGAGGAAACCGTACCTCATCTGCCGGTGGATAAGCCAACGTATCTTATGGGAGTAGGAACTCCGCAGAATATTTTAGAGGGAGTGGAGAGAGGAATTGATTTTTTTGACTGTGTGTATCCGAGCAGAAACGGAAGGCATGGACATGTTTATACGAACCTTGGTAAAATAAATCTGTTCAATGCCAAATATGAATTGGACAGCAAACCTATTGAAGAGGGATGTGAATGCCCTGCCTGCAAACACTACAGCCGGGCCTATATCAGACACCTGTTAAAGGCTAAGGAAATGCTTGGCATGCGCCTGTGCGTATTGCACAATCTATATTTCTATAATACTCTAATGGAGGAAATCCGCTTATCATTGGATGAAGGTAATTTTAAAGAGTATAAAAAAAATAAATTAACCCGTATGTCGTCTAATGATTAAATTTTGATGAATATTGCTTAAAATACAGAAAAGTACTTGATGTAATAATGTGGATTGTGTATTATTAAGAGGATTAAAATGAGTTTAGTATAAAAATTCATTTGAGATAAGTTTATTCGATTAGGAGGAAAATTATGTCTTTACTACTTACCGGAACCACAGA
>CAMJWQ010000447.1 GCA_946409475.1 uncultured Lachnospiraceae bacterium | reverse complement strand
TGTTTTCCGATTGTATCTTTTGTAAATCCGTATTAACATTTGTTGAAAACATTTTTACAAGATTACTGTCTAAGCCATTCAAATCAGCCGATACGTTGTCTAATGCCATTATGGTATCCATACTGTCGTCAACAATATAATCAGCCGACTTAGCGACCTTTCGGATAAAATAAAAGGAAATACTATTAATGGCAACCGATACTAATATAATCAATAAAATGGAACCTAATATTTTAGTTCCGATCCTTTTACTTTGAGTACCCCTTCTTTTAACGTATATGTTCCTTTTTCCTTTGCCGTTATATGTTCGCACATCATCTTCCGTACTTGTTTTGTTCTTTTTCTTCCGTTTATTTATTATCATATACATACCTCATCACATTTTTCTTTAGCATATGATGATTACATTATCGTAATAATAAGTTTTTGTTAAAAGCATGTTAAGCACAGATTTCTGTTTTGTAAATTACCATAAAGCTCGGGAATAAAGGAAGTCCTTATTAATAGATAGAGGACAGCTCAATACCGTAAAAGTAAAATTTTAATATGTCCTCATAGGAATATCCGGCTTCCGCCATGATCCTGGCTCCGTTCTGGCTCATGCCGGCGCCATGACCGTACCCCCCGCCGATAATTTTCAGTGATTCCAGTGCCCCCTCATGATAAACGGGCTCCAGTACAATGTAGGCACTTGGCAATAAGCTGCTTCCCTCCACTATAGTACCGTCCTTTCGGATTATCTCACTGTCTGCCGGTGCCAATATGCTTCTCACATTATATTCCGTTTTAATTTTTACCGTATTTTTTGTTCCTTTAACAATTAACTCTCCTACCATTCCCCCTGCTTTTCTTTTCCCTATCGTTATATCAATAATATCTCCCACCGTATCCACAGGACTGTTTACAAATTCACCCTTACCGTTTTCCGTTAAAATATTATCGGGATTTGCTTCATATCTGTTTTTTAAATTTGTGTTAATCGTATTCACTATGGCAGAGGCCTGCAGGGTAGTTTCCCACCGGTACCAGCAGATATCTTTTTCAAAAGAAGGAAAATCATAATTAAATAAGAAATCCCGAAACAGGCTTTCATCTGATAAATCGGCCTCAAACTGGGTACCGTTACTGTAAACCCCCTGTAAATACCCCTGTTCTTCATTATTCTCTCCCCAGACTTCATAATTAGTCGTATGCCCGCAGGAGGTGGAAAAGTAATAAGCCGTTATAACGGCATCATTATATTTCGCTACCATTCCGTTCGTTTCCTTCACAGCATCAATACAGGTCTGATTTTCTTCATAATTATGATAAACCTGATATTTTGTACTGTCATCTACATGTGCTCCAAAGCTTGCACAATCATTATTTAGAATTTGATTATATGCATAACTTCTTGCACACACTGCCTGTGCTTTTAATGCCTCCAGGCCATAGCTTTCAGGCATTTCACTTGGTAAAACGGCATATAAATACTCTTCCAGCAAAAGCTCATTAACCATGATAAGCCCCTCCTCTTCCTTTGTCACTTCTATTGTTCCTCTATAAGAGGGATTTCCGCATGCCCTGGCCAGGGATTTTATAATGATTTCACCGGACAAAGTAGCAGGTATAATCTTGATTCGGTTATCTTGAAAGAAGGTGCTGTTTTTATCAATGGTAATTTCTTCACCTGCACGAAAATAATTCACAATCTCATTACTTGTTACCGTAAAGTCACAGGAAGCCGATACTGTTATGGTCTCATGAAAGTTTGATAAAAAATCATTGCTCTTGATTAACACTCTGATATTACTCATGGCTTCCGATTGCTTCACTAATGCGGCACACAATTTTCCTTCTGCGATAACAAACTCGGTAAAATTATAGCCGACCACCAGATTGTTATCCTGCAGGCTTTCCAATGCTCCATAGGTCTTATAGATTCGAAAGGATTCGTCCTTAGGAAGAAGGCCGTACCCTTCAATTTCTATCTGCTCCTCTTTCACCGACAATATTTTACCGCTGATTTTCTCCTGTTTTTTTGTGATACCCTTAATTTTCCCGTCCATAGCCGTGATATCACCGATTTCATTAACAAAGGGCTCTTTCATCGGCGCATTACGGAATGATACCGTCACTCCGTCAATAAATACGGAAAATCCGTTTTCATTACTTTCCGTAAACCAAACATTTTTAATCGTAACGGAGGTATGTAAAAGCTCCCGTACATATACAATTTCATCATTGATACAAATAAAGCTCATGGATTGTAAAAGATTATTACTTAGTATATCCGACAGGGAGGAATGATATTGATAAATGCCGTCATTCGTATATATTTGGTCTGCCGAAAGGATATCCATATTATTTGAGTCGGACAAAGGCATGGCGGTAACTGTTTTTACCACACCATTGCTGTCATGAGCAGCTACTAATTCATCATAGATAGCAAGCCATTCCTCCTTCTCTACTTTTTTTTGTATATTGCCGATATAATCTTCCCTGTCCGTCTCCAATTCTTTAAATATCATATTTAAATCCCGATAAATCAGCTTCCTGCCGGCATCTTCTCCCTCCTGCAGCAGCAAATCCTGCCATTCTGATTCACTATGCTTTACAA
>CAMJWQ010000446.1 GCA_946409475.1 uncultured Lachnospiraceae bacterium | reverse complement strand
AATTTATATTGTGCATTATGTATAATACGTACAGAATCGTGATAATATCACGTTTTGTAAATACAAATATTTCTTTTAAGGGAGGAAATTCAATGAAAAGAAAACTATTAAGTGCCATTCTTTGTATAGCAATGGCAGCAACAATGCTGGTGGGTTGCAGTTCTAAAGGAACAGATACTGCCGATGAAGGAACAACGACAACGGAAGATACAACGGATGAAGCTGCTCCGGCAGAAGCAAACGGTTATAAGGTTGGTGTGGCAATGCCTACCCAGTCGTCCGAACGCTGGATCAATGACGGTGCCAACATGAAAGCAAAGCTGGAAGAATTGGGCTATAAGGTGGAAATGCAGTATGCGGAGGATGATGTACAGGCTCAGGTTTCCCAGATTGAAAACCTGATAGCGAACGGAGCAGACTGTCTTGTTGTTGCGGCGGTAGATTCCTCAGCGCTTGTTAATGTATTGGCACAGGCAAAGCAAAATAACATTCCCGTTATTGCTTATGACCGTTTATTAATGGATACGGATGCGGTATCCTATTATGCAACCTTTGATAACAAGGGTGTTGGTACGGCCATTGGTAACTATATAGTGGAAACAAAGGACTTAGAAGCTGCCAAAGCGGCAGGCGAATCCTATACTATTGAGTTCTTCATGGGATCTCCCGATGATAATAACGCATTATTTTTATACAATGGTGTTATGGAAGTATTACAGCCTTATTTGGATGATGGTACGTTAGTTTGTAAATCAGGCAGAACATCTTTTGAAGAAACCTGTATTTTAAGATGGTCACAGGAAACGGCTCAGCAAAATGCTGAAAACTATTTATCCGGATTCTATGCTGACGACAAACTTGATATTGCATGCTCCGCTTTTGATGGTTTTGCTTATGGTATTAAGGCGGCATTGGAAGGCGCCGGATATACCGCAGAGGATTGGCCGTTAATTACAGGACAGGATGCAGAGCTTATGGCTGTTAAGAATATCATTGCCGGAACGCAGACCATGTCCATCTATAAGGATACACGTCTGTTAGCGGACAAATGTGTTACTATGGTTCAGGCTGTTTTAGAAGGTGCGGAGCCGGAAATCAACGATACGGAACAGTATAACAATAACGTACTTACCGTTCCCTCCTATCTGTGTACTCCTGTCGCAGTAGATAAGGATAATTATGAGGAAGTAATTATTGACGGCGGATATTATACGGAAGAGCAATTAGCGGAATAATATACAAAGATAAGACAAGGCTATGTGAGGTGGCAGCTAAATGCTGCCGCCTTTTTTAAAAAAGCAATGCCGGGTATTTTTTAATACTTGGTTTTTAAATGTAAAGGAGCTGATGGAATGTCGGATATTATATTAGAGATGAATCATATAACAAAAGAATTCTTCGGTGTAAAAGCGTTAGATGATGTTAATTTAAAGGTAAAACGCGGAGAAATTCATGCGTTATGCGGTGAAAACGGAGCAGGGAAATCCACCTTAATGAACATATTATCCGGTGTTTATACTTATGGTACATACTCCGGTGATATTGTATATAACGGTGAAGCATGCCAGTTTCACAGCATAAAGGACAGTGAAGCGAAAGGTATCGTCATTATACACCAGGAATTGGCACTTAGCCCTTATTTGTCAATTGCAGAGAATGTATTTATCGGAAATGAACAAACAAAAAGTAAGGGAATTATAGACTGGACAGAAACGAGGAGCAGGGCAAAAGAGGTATTGGAAAAAGTGGGATTACAGAATGAAGACATTAATGCTCCCATTAATTCTTTAGGTGTAGGGAAACAACAGTTAATAGAAATAGCAAAATCTATGGCAAAAAAGGTAGAACTTTTAATTTTGGATGAGCCTACGGCGGCGTTAAATGACGAGGAAAGTACAAAGCTCCTGGAAATCATGCTGGATTTAAAAAATCATGGTATTACATGCATTATCATTTCACACAAATTAAACGAAATCAGCTACGTAGCCGATTCCATAACCGTTATCCGGGACGGTAAAACAATAGAGACCCTGGAAAAGGGAAAAGATGATTTTACGGAAGACCGAATCATCAAAGGAATGGTTGGGCGTGAATTGACCAATCGTTATCCTGATAGAAACTGTAAAATTGGCGGTGTAATTTTTGAAGTAAACAATTGGAACGTATACCATCCCATTGATGCAGGCAGACAGGTGATTAAAGATGTATCTTTTAAAGTCCGTGCGGGAGAGGTTGTGGGATTTGCCGGTTTAATGGGTGCCGGCAGGACGGAGCTTGCCATGAGTATATTTGGAAAATCCTACGGACAGAAAATAACCGGTTCCATTAAAATTGACGGAAAAGAAGTTGTTTTAAAATCTGTTAAAGATGCGATTAATAACAAGCTGGCTTATGTATCGGAGGATAGAAAGACATATGGATTAGTTTTGATTGATGATATAAAGAGAAATATGACCATGGCAGCCTTAAGAAATTATTTCTCGCACAGAGGAGTGGTAAACTCCAATGATGAAATTGTAGAAGCGGAGAATTATAAAAAACGTATTAATGTTAAGGCAAATTCCATAGACCAAACGGTCGGTTCTTTATCGGGAGGTAATCAGC
>CAMJWQ010000445.1 GCA_946409475.1 uncultured Lachnospiraceae bacterium | reverse complement strand
GTCACTACATAACAATCCGCCAGATTAAAGATGGGAAAATTAATTGATTTAAAATATAAGAAATCAATTACATAACCGTATAAAACACGGTCGAGCAAATTGTTTCCAAAGGCACCTGCAAACAGCAGGAGCAAAACGATTCTTAAGGGAATATATTTTTTCTGATCAGGAATTTTAAGATAAAAATAAAGAATAAACAGTAAAATCATAATACTGGCGGCAATAAAAAAATACCGGTTGTTCTGCAATATTCCAAAAGCCGCTCCTCTGTTTTCCAAATAATGAAATTCCAGTATCCCATCTATGATCGGATAGGGTTCTTTATCCATAAGATGACCTACGGCCATATTTTTTGTAAATTGATCGAAAAAAATCATCAATGCGATGAAACAGACATCAATAATCGTACTTTGTAATCTCCTCCGGGTTAATTTAGGCATAGTAATCTTCTTCCTTATAAATAATTTGCTCCATGGCCTGATACATTTCCTGTACGGACACGGTAGTATCAATCATAGCATTTCCCAGATCTTTTAAAAGAATGAATTTTATCTGATCCCCATCCATTTTTTTATCTGATTTTGTAACGGAAATAATGTCCTCCGCCCGGATAGTATCTACCGAAACAGGCAGGGAAAAAGCGACAAACATATCTCTTATTTCATAATATTCTTCCGCTGTTATATATTTTCGCAGATAGGACAGATAAGCGGCCGCAACGGATCCTAAAGCCACACATTCTCCGTGAAGTAATTGAAAATCCTTTAGCTTCTCAATAGCATGACCGATTGTATGTCCAAAATTTAATAAGGCCCGTTCCCCCAGCTCTTTAGGGTCTCTTTCCACGATCTCTCTTTTTATCAGACAGCTGCGGTATATCATTTCTTCCAGAACCGTAGTCTCATGTTCCAAAATGGCATCCATTTGGGAAATAATCCAGCTGTAAAAAGACTCATCCCTTATCAGTCCATACTTTAAAACCTCCGCCATACCGGAAAAAAATTGTCTGACGGGCAGGGTCTTTAACGTAGACAAATTCATATATACCAATTTAGGCATATAAAACGCCCCAACCATATTTTTATAGGCTAAGAAATCCACTCCTGTCTTCCCGCCGATACTGCTGTCTACCTGGGATAAAAGGGTGGTTGGAATTTGTATATAATCAATGCCCCGTAAGTAAGTCGCGGCCGTAAACCCTGTCATATCACCTATCACACCGCCGCCCAATGCTATCAGTAAATCCCTGCGGTCAAAATGTTTTTCAATCAGGCTTTTATAGATAAATGAAACCGTATCCAGTGTTTTATTCTCTTCACCTGATTTAATGACAATTAAATGGACTGCCGATGCCTTTTTTTCCAATAGCGGTTTACATTCATTGTCGTAATAAATACAGGTATTTTCGTCTGCTATTACTCCGATTTTCCGATTTCCTTTTACAATTCCATCCAGTTCCTGCTCCAAGCGGTCAAAAGAATCCTCAATCACAATATCATAACATGGTTTTTGTTCATTGGTTACCTTAATTCTACTTGACATAATAAACCTCTTATCCTACTATATTTATTCATATTTTTGCAGACGGACAAAAAACCTGCCCTTTTTGGTTTGTGAAATAATTCCATCATAAATAAACTTGCCCATACCTCTTACAGATACCACATCCCCGGCTTTCAATAACAAGCTGCTTGAGGTAACGGATCTGGAATTTACGAACACCTTTTTATTGTTAATCAGCTCCGAAACCCTGCTTCTGGAAATATGAAATGCCAGGGAAACGCTGTTATCTAAACGGTTTGAGGCTATGCTGCCTGTTACCTCCCTAAAATTGGGTTTATATATATAACCGTCAGCAGCCAGCGAGACAGCTACGGCTGTATGTTTAATGACCGTCAGCTCCTGCAAAAAGAAATCCTGCAAATTATCCAGGCAAAAAAAATATGCTTCCTGGCCGTCAACTATAATATCTCCGATTTTGCTCCGCTCAACACCAAGGCTTAATATGGCTCCCAAATAATCTCTGTGGCTTAACTGCTCCGTTGTTTTTTTACTAAGAATGCCGACCTTTAAGACGGCAAGCGGATAATTCCAGTCATAATAAAGAGCATCAGGAATAAAAGCCGCTATCTGACGCTCTGCGTTATCATATCCTCCATATAACCGGCACGTTACATTAGATAATGCCGGTATTAAGGAAAATAAGATATTTATTTCATTTAAATTTAAGAAATTAGTATAAGTAACACAATTTCTTTCTGCCGCTTTATCCGCTAATTCCCATAAACGTTTTTTTAGTTGTATTTCCTCTTTTTCCATAGCATGTCCTAAATGGTAGTATGTAAAGGCGGAACATCCAAAGCGCCGTTAATGATTTCCTGGAAATCTCCGCTGATATCTACGCTTGGCGGTGTTATAATAAAAATATAATTAGAGATTTTTTGTAAATTTCCGCTTATGGAAAAACAGGAACCGGAAGTAAAGTCAATAATTCTTTGGGCTATTTCCACATCCAGACCTTCCAGGTTCAAGACTACGGTACTATTGCTTAATAAGGTTTCCGTAATTTCTCTGGCATCCTCCACGGTAGTAGGTCTGATTACACATACTTCCATAC
>CAMJWQ010000444.1 GCA_946409475.1 uncultured Lachnospiraceae bacterium | reverse complement strand
CGCCGAATGCAGTCACGCAGTGACATCTTCCTTATGCATTCGTGTGCATCCCCCCGGAGGGTTTTATTTCATAGGACACACTTTCCTATGAAATAAAAAAAGTCCGCTTTCTGTCATTAACAGAAAGGGACGAATAATTAAAGTTCGCGGTTCCACCCTCATTGCGATAAGCCAAAGCTTACACCACTTATTGATATGGTAACGGAATTACCGGACCGTATTAGGGCCATTCAGAGGGGGTCTTCAAATGCTTCCTGATAAGATACTTTCAGCACCATAACGGGTATCCTTCTCTGCTTCATTCCACACTTTACTCTTCTCATCAACATGTTAACCTGTTCTTTTGTATTATGTCTTTATTATAGCACCGGTTGTTCTTTTGTCAACGTATTTTTTGTCTTATTATACTGCTATTATTAGCCTGACATAAGCAATTATTCTTATTTCCCGCAGCACTTTTTATATTTTTTCCCGCTTCCACAGGGGCAGGGATCATTTCTGCCGATTTTCTCGCCTTTTACAATAGTTGTCGATGTTTTTTGCTCTTTATATAATTCTTTTCTTTTTTCTTCTGTAAAAACAGCATTCCACTCTTCTAATTCATATAGCCAGTCAGCCTTTGCCCCAACCATATTTTTATATAATAATTCTTTATCAAAGACCAAATTAACAACCGTCTCTTCATCCATTTCCTCTATAGGATTTTGCACTGCCAGGCTATCATTGATTCCATCTAAGAATCCAACCATGGTAAGTATATCAACATCATATTTTTCTGCCAGCTCTTTCACCGAGCCTTTTACTTCTTCACCAGGATTACTGAGAAGCTGCTTATAGATTTCTTTTTCCATATTAAAGTATTTCACCCAAAACCTTTGCAGTTCTCCTTTATTCGTCTGCTCATTATAAGCAATATCCCGCCATTGTTTTAATAATGCCATCTCCATTACCATCCTTTGTTTCTTTTCTTAAGTCCATATGACATATAGTATATACTATTTTATTTTATTTTTCAAAAATAATTTTTTTTCTTGTATATTTTCCGTAAATATGCTTCATACTATGAATGTCTTATAAATGAAGCTTTCCTGTAAAGCTTCGGATATAGATTATGCGTATGCTCTTTGTAATCATTGGATCCCCCTCCAATGGTTGCCATACAATAGTATGAGCTTTACTATTGTTGCCAACAAAAGACAAAGAAATACTTATCCTCCCCTTTTGTATTCCCCCATGGCAAAGGCGTCATGGGGGAATATTCTTTGTATAAAAACCACCGGCTTCTATTTATGTATAAAAAAATCCTTGACGATTTCGGGGAATCAAGATAGAGTAATCATAAACAATAAACTGAATTCATTAAAAATTCTCTTGTTTTCTCCCCCAAAAAAATCACCGGGAAAGGATTATTATGAAACTGTTAAAAAGAATTGCCGCTTTAATAGGTGCCGCTATATTAATAGGATTATATGCAGCCACATTCATTTTCGCAATTATGGACAGTCC
This sequence comes from uncultured Lachnospiraceae bacterium, assembly GCA_946409475.1. Taxonomy (GTDB): domain Bacteria; phylum Bacillota; class Clostridia; order Lachnospirales; family Lachnospiraceae; genus CAMJWQ01. The sequence goes on along the minus strand of CAMJWQ010000444.1, from coordinate 1,120 downwards.
CCATGCGGAAAATTATTTTAAGGCTTCTTTATTTGCAACCGTGTTTATACCTGTTTTATTATATGGTATGATATTAATTTATAAACAATTAAAAAAGGACAATTCGAAAGCTAACCCTGATAATCACCAGGAAAAAACTAAAAAGTAAGTTTTTCTAATTGCCTTTTGGCCTCTTCCTGGCTCGTAAACACTCTCCCGTGAATTCCCGCTCTTTTTGCACCTTCCACATTTTCCGGCTTATCATCAAAAAAAATGCAGTTTTCAGGCTTTAACTCATATCGTTTTAACAGTCTTTCATAGATTTCACTTTCCGGTTTAATCACCTTTTCCCGATAGGATAAAATACCGCCATCCATTTTCTCCAGAAACAAAAGTTCTTCTATCGCCTCGTGATATGCTTTTTCAGAAAAATTGGATAATACATAAAGCCGAAAGCCCTTATCCTTTAATTCCTTTAACCATTCATGAGTATAATCGTAGCAGCGTATCATACCCTTTATATTTTTAAAAAACAAACAGATTTCCGCTTCTATAGAGGTATCATTTCTAATAAAAAGCTGAAGGATTTCTTCCTCCATAAGCCTTCCTCTGTCAAGCTCATCCCAGGCCGGACTAAGTACCGTTGCTTTTGCCAGCTTGTCATTTATCTCCTCCGTAAACCCGAAGCTATATAAATGCTCCTGCCAGCAGAAGTCTACCAGTACCATACCGATATCGAAAATAATAGTGTCAATCATTTCCTTTTACCATCCCTTAATGTGACTTTCAACCATTACATAATAAATCCAATTTGGAAATAAAGTACCTGAAGCTTGGTGAATTATTATTTCTAATATCCATATGTACACCAATTTCTTTAGCCCAATAACATTTCTGCCTTCCTATTTCAAATGATTCCTCCTTTAATTTTCTAATGCCGCCTTTATATATAATGTCAGCCAATATTTCCCAAGTTCCAACAATACTATCTTGTTCATAATTTTGCAATATTTGCCGCTTTGCGGATGGAAAGGCTTTAATCAGTGCCTCATTATCCCCCAATAACCAAGCTTCTATTTCTTCAATCGCAATACAAAAAAATACTTGTATCGATAAATCTAATTTATCACGCATCTCCATT
>CAMJWQ010000443.1 GCA_946409475.1 uncultured Lachnospiraceae bacterium | reverse complement strand
ACAATATTTAAATTATTGGAAATAACGGAGGCAAAGGCATCCATGGTACCGCTCAGGATACCGCTGTAAATATTAGCCATCTCTATGGCCTGCTTATTCTCTATAATGACATCCTCAAGAAGCTCCCGATCCTCCGGGTATTGCTTTATATTCTCCACTTTTAACAGTTTTTCCAGCACTACTTCATTGGATCTGAGGGAGGTGGTAAAATATACCAGGCTCTTTTCCAATTCCAATAATTCTATTAATTCTGCATTTTTTTGTGATAAATGCAATTTTCTTTCCACTACTTCACTTTTTTTATCAATAATTCTTAAATAATGTAAAAACATAGTAGCATTTTTATATAATATCTGCAAAATAAACCTGGTTTTCTTATACGTATAAAAATTACGTACCCTGCTGTTCATAAATGCTGTCAGTACAGGCGTCTCCTCCAGGCAAATGGTAAATATTAAGTCGTCGGAGACAATAATTGCCAGAGGAATTGTTATATACCAATCCTTATCATTTCGTTCTTCCGTAATGGGAATATCCACAAGTACTAATGTATAATCATCTTCCACTTCTATTCTGGAACGTTCTTCTTCATCCAAAGGCGCCCGCAAGTGATCCACATCTATTCCGTACTTTGATGATATTTCAATAATTTCCGTTGCGGAGGGGTCTGTTAATGCTACCCAGCATCCTTCCTGTATTTCATCTACCTGATGCATACCATCTTCGAATGTTCTGAATATCTGAATCATAAATCCATAACTCCTTTCAATTATCCGACAAAACAGGACAATTGAAAGCGCACTAGTCCTATTTGCCTAACTTTTCTTAATAAGAGCTTCCTTATTAAATTGTTTACCTAAGTTATTCATACTATGCCCGGAACTAGGCCCACTTTCCATGGATTTACACTTCCTTTCCCTTTTAAGATGATTACCTTCATATATAGTTATATATGCAAGCCATTCGTTCTTATTCTAACATTAGATTATTTAATTGTAAACTAAATTTTACGCGAAAAAAGACAGCTGATTTTGTCAAAAATAGCCATAACGAAGGATAACCCAATGCAACTATCTTACATATTTAACAGCAATACCATGATTGTTTTTTTTCTATATCTGTCGTATAATGAATCACAGGAAATTGAAAACCTTCCTATTAAAAATGTTATCAGAAGTGCTTTTAACTTCTGATATATAGATATTTTTACATAGAACAGGAGGCAGCAGTTTGACTGCGGATGAAACAAATGAAACATGCAGATTTCAGATTGGGTATTGATATTGGTTCAACAACCGTTAAAATAGCCATATTAAATAATGAAAATGAAATTTTGTTCTCTGATTATGAAAGACATTATGCAAATATACAGGAAACATTAACTGCTTTACTGCAGAAAGCTTTTACCGAACTGGGGGATATATCCTTTCATCCCATGATAACCGGCTCAGGCGGCCTTGCCCTTGCCAAGCACATGCATATTCCCTTTACCCAAGAGGTGATCGCCGTTTCCACAGCCCTGCAGCATTATGCTCCCAGTACGGACGTGGCTATTGAGCTAGGCGGTGAGGATGCTAAGATCATATACTTTGAAAACGGTAATGTGGAGCAGAGAATGAACGGTATCTGTGCAGGCGGAACCGGTTCTTTTATCGACCAGATGGCTTCCTTATTACAAACGGATGCTTCGGGCTTAAATGCCTATGCAAAAAATTACCATGCACTTTATACCATAGCTGCCCGCTGCGGTGTTTTTGCAAAATCTGATATTCAGCCCCTGATTAATGAAGGCGCAGCCAAAGAGGATTTATCCGCTTCTATTTTTCAGGCTGTCGTAAATCAGACCATCAGCGGTTTAGCCTGCGGAAAACCGATCCGCGGCCATGTCGCTTTTCTTGGAGGTCCTCTTCACTTCTTATCGGAGCTGAAGCAGGCTTTTATACGAACCCTGAAACTGGATGACGAACATACCATAGAACCGGAGCATTCTCATCTGTTTGCGGCAATTGGTTCGGCCCTCCATTTTGATAAGAGGGTAATTACCAGCCTGTCCGCTTTAATTACTCTCCTTTCGGAAACCATTAAATTAGAATTTGAGGTTTCCCGAATGGAACCTTTATTTACTTCGGAACAGGAATTTGCGGAGTTTGATGACCGGCATAATAAACATTGTGTAAAAACTTCCCCCTTAGAAACCTATGAGGGAAAGTGCTTTTTGGGAATTGATGCCGGCTCTACCACTACGAAAGCGGCCTTGGTAGGTGAAGACGGCTCTCTGCTCTATTCCTTTTACAGTAACAATAACGGCAGCCCTCTGGCTACCACCATTACCTCCATAAAAGAAATTTATGAAAAACTGCCGGATACCGCTTCCATTGTCTACTCCTGTTCTACGGGATACGGAGAGGCTTTAATCAAAGCTGCCCTGCTTTTGGATGAAGGCGAGGTAGAAACGGTATCCCATTATTATGCGGCCTCCTTTTTCGATCCTCAGGTAGACTGTATTTTAGATATCGGCGGTCAGGATATGAAATGTATAAAAATCAAGAACCAGACCGTTGACAGTGTACAGTTAAATGAGGCCTGTTCCTCCGGCTGCGGTTCCTTTATCGAGACCTTTGCCAAATCCCTAAATTACACAG
>CAMJWQ010000442.1 GCA_946409475.1 uncultured Lachnospiraceae bacterium | reverse complement strand
TACTTTAACGGCGGACGGAATACAAATTTTATTGGCAAGACCGGGAGTCATATCGGACTCATGAATAACGGCAGGAATTTTATTCCTTTTTGCTGCGAGAACTACGGGGACAGAGACGAATCCGCCTTTTGAAAAAATAATGTTTGGCTGTAAATCTTTAATAAGCTTATTCGCATCGGAAAAGCCTTTTAAAACCCGAAAAGGATCCGTAAAATTTTTCAATGAAAAATAACGTCTTATTTTACCCGATGAAATACCATAATATGGTATTTTCATATCGGTAATTAAATTTTTTTCTATGCCGTTATAAGAACCGATATAGTGAATCTCATAATTTAAGTTTTTTAAATGAGGTATTAGAGCAATATTGGGGGTTACGTGCCCGGCAGACCCACCACCGGTTAAAATTATTCGTTTTTTCATTTTGCCTCCCATTATTTAAAGATATGTATGTAAGGCTTTGGCTAATTGGTCGGGACAAGAAGTGGACCGGAATCCACATTTAATGCCTTCCATTTTTTTAATTGCCTCCTGTATGGGCATCCCTTCTACCAAGCGGCTGATTCCCTGGGAATTACCGGAACAGCCGCCAATAAATTTAACAGATTGGATTATATTTTCTTTTATTTCAATATGAATTTCGCTGCTGCAAACACCTGATGTTTTATATACCATAATTGCCTCCGACAGTAACATTTTTTATTGCTTTTTAAAACTTTATCATATAAAAAATCCAAAATTCCCATATGGGAACCCCAGAGCCTTATTGATTTGTAGAATCATCTGCTTAATTATAACAAAATATGGTTGAAGATACTAGGTTTAAATAAAAAAGTTTGTTATAATGTAATCAAATGGTTTTGGAGATAGTAACAATAATTGAAATGACCATTATGAAAGAGATTTTTTATAAAAAGCAGGATAGACAATCGGAAAAGGAGTTTACAATGAGTACTATTGGGATAATAGGAGCAATGGATCAGGAAGTTGCTATTTTAAAACAGCATATGGAAATGAAAGAAGTGATCAAGAAAGCATCTTTGGAATTTTACAAGGGCACATTGATGGGTAAAAATGTGATAATAGTCAGAAGCGGCATAGGTAAGGTGAATGCTTCTTTATGTGCACAAATATTAATGGATACATTTCAGGCAGATTATGTAATTCATACAGGGGTGGCAGGCTCTTTGGACCCCGGAATTGATATCGGTGATATCGTGATATCCGAAGACACCGTACAGCACGATATGGACGTTACCCCTTTGGGCTATAAAAAGGGTCAGGTGCCGGAACTTGATACCTGGGAATTCAAAGCAGATGATTATCTGATAAATTTAGCCAAGGATACATGCAAAAAAGTGAATAGGGATATAAAAACTTTTACGGGGCGTATTGTCAGCGGGGACCGTTTTGTATCTGATAAAAAAACGAAAGAGGTACTTTTACATGACTTCAAGGGAATGTGTACGGAAATGGAAGGAGCCGCTATCGGTCAGGTGGCATATTTAAACAGGGTTCCCTATGTTGTAATAAGAGCCATCTCTGACAAAGCGGATGACAGTGCAAAATTAGATTATCCTACTTTTGAAAAAATGGCCATAGAACATACTGTAAAATTATTGGAGGGTATGTTGGAAATAATAGAATAAAATAGAAAAAACGGCAAATGTGTATAATTTGAAAGAACGATTTTTTATATCTTATCTTTTCAAAAAATATATTATCTTTTATAATGTATGTAAAAATATGGAAAGATGAGGATGAGTAGATGTGGAAGACTGTTTTTGATAAAGATTATATCTTATATATGATAGCGGTTATTTTGTTTTGGGGTCTGTTAAGTGAGTTTTTAATTGCCTTACGTTATAAAAGATTAATTAAAGAGTCTGAAAACATGGGACTGACTAAGCTGAAAGTATTGAAGCAGATAAAAATCAAGTTTGAAAATACTTATAAGCTTCATATGGGTATTAATAATTCTTCGATCTTCATAGATAAATATATGCTAAAAAACAAATGGATGGGAGTCAGTCTCTTAAATTGGAATCAGATACCTTTGGAATCCTTTTTATTAGCATTGGTATTAAGTATGTTTTCTGTTATCATAGGTTATTATGAAAAAATTGAATGGGAAAATCTAATTAAATGCCCGATTTTATGCTTAATGGGCGGGCTTCTTCTGTATTTCTTCTGGGAGATGATCAACATACCCAATAAAACGGACATGCTCAAAACGAATATTTTGGATTATCTGGAGAACAGTCTGGCTTATCGTTTGACAAGCGAATGTGCCTTGACGCAGACGTTATCAAAGTCGTTGGATTCTTCAAATCCAACAGAAGAACCGGGAGAGGACAAAAAAAAGAATCCGGATAGGAGTGAAGATATTATGCTGGGGATAAAAAAGGAGATTAAAGAAGAAATAAGATCCATGAAGCAGCAGATTAATTCCATTGAAAAGGAAAGAGAAAATAAAAATCCCAATAATGAAGAAGAAATTATTGAGGATATTATTAAGGAATTTTTAACTTGATTAAGCAACCGGCATTTGATAAAATATATTATTAGAAGTAAAATGCATTTCTGATGAACTCAAAAACAAGTTTTTTCGTTAACTTATGGGGTGAAAAAATACTCGCTCTGCGTG
>CAMJWQ010000441.1 GCA_946409475.1 uncultured Lachnospiraceae bacterium | reverse complement strand
TTATAAAGCTCTGTTCTACGGTCTGCTTTCACAGGAAACCGTTTCTGACAGTCAGCTGCGTCGTTTATGATTTCAGCCGTTATCAGCCCCGGCTCATAAGCCAATTCCCTTATTACCCTTCCCAATGGATCAATAATACAGCTGTCGCCGGAATAGGATAAACCGCCTATTTTACCAACACAGTTGATACCGCAGATATAAACCTGATTTTCTATGGCACGGGCTTTAAGCAGGCACCGGAAATGATCTCTGCGGTTTTCCGGCCAGTTAGCAGGGACCACAATTAAATCTGCTGTTTTGGAGGCCGCCTGAAATACTTCCGGAAAGCGTAAATCATAACAAATTAAGCTTGCCATGTAAAACCCCTCCAAAGAGCAAAAGGCTAGCCGGTTACCGGATATAAAATATTTATTTTCCCCTGCATAGCGAAAAGGATGAATTTTAGTATAATCCGAAAGTATTTCTCCGTTCTTATTTATCATCGTATAGTGATTCTCAGACATATTCTGTTTACAGGCCTTCACCCATCCGAGACCTATGGCAATTTGGTATTTCTCCGCAAATTTCCGAAAGCTTCTAACGCTCTCCTCCTCTTTTTCCCCGGTTATTTCCGTATTCATGGAAAATCCCGTCAAGCTCATTTCAGGAAAGAGAATCATATCCGATTTCCGGGCGGACGCCTGCTTAATATACTCTTCTGCTCTTCTGCTGTTTTCAGGTTTATTCTCCCAAACGGTATCCATCTGGCATAAAGATAGCATCATTTATATATTCCTCCTAACAGCATTTACCTTACGGCAGGTACCAAATCATGATTACTATGGATACCACCGTTATATCGTCTTATCCCTTCCGTTCTCTCTCAGGGATATATAATGCTTCAGTATCTCAACAGCTCCGTCTATCCCTAAGGTTCCGCTATCTATGGAAAATTGATAGCCGCAGATATCTCCCCATTTTTTATTGGTATAGTAATTATAATAACTGGCTCTGTCCTTATCTTTTTTCACAATCATATCCTTTGCTTTATTATCCGTCAAATCATATATCCGTGAAATCCGTCTGATTTTACTTTTCATATCGGCATGTATAAATACATGAATGGCATTTTTATATTCAGCCAGGGCATAATCGGCACAGCGGCCAACAATTACACAGGGACCCTTATCAGCAATTTTCTTAATAGCATCAAATTGAGCCAGGAAAACCTTATGATTCAGAGGCATATCAAAATAGGAATTGGCTCCATAGCTAAGAGTATAGCTGTCCATTGCCAACGAATACAAAAAACTGTTCGTAGGCTTTTCATCATGATTTTCAAATAATTCTTTACATATACCACTTTCTTTAGCAGCAACAGCCAATAATTCTTTATCATAGCATTCAATTCCCAGATCCTTTGCCAGCTTTTGGCCGATTTCTCTTCCCCCACTACCATATTGCCGTCCAATAGTGATAACAGAATTTGTTTTCATAGAGATCACTCCTTTAAAGTGTATGTAAATCAAGTTTCCATGCTATAGTTATATTATATTACATTTTATAATAATAGTATATAGCCTATAAAAGATAACGTAACTATAAATTTCAAAGAAGCATAATCACTTACAGACAGCCTTAGCCTCTATTAGAAAGGCCAAAAAGACCAGGATGTCTAAATATACATTCCGGCCTTTTGCACTATAGGCAAATTTAAGGCAGTTTATGGAGCAATGACTGGAAATAATCAGGCAAAGGGCAATCAAACTCCATATATTTTCCGTTTCTTGGGTGAACGAACCCGATGGTTTTGGCGTGCAGGGTCTGCCCCTGTAAGTTATAAGGAGACTTATTTCTGCCATATACATCGTCTCCCAGCAAGGGATGATGTATATAAGCCATATGCACACGAATTTGGTGGGTCCTTCCTGTTTCTAAGCGGCATTCCACATAAGTATACTGTTGAAATCTCTGCAATACCTGATAGTGGGTTATGGCCGGTTTCCCGTTAGCCTCATTGACAGCCATCCTTTTACGGTCAATCCTATGTCTTCCGATCGGTGCATTAATACTTCCCGCATCTTCTTTTACTATACCGTGTACGACGGCATGATATTTTCTTACAATGGAATGTTCCTTTAACTGTCTGGCTATGGCTTGATGGCTGAAGTCATTTTTACATACAATAACAGACCCTGTGGTATTCCGATCAATCCGATGTACAATACCCGGCCTCAAAACTCCGTTTATTCCCGATAATTCATTTTTACAATAATACATAACGGCATTGACCAATGTACCTTCATAATGTCCCGCACCGGGATGTACCACCATTCCCTTCGGCTTATTTACGATTAACAAATCATTATCTTCATAAATAATGGATAAGGATATGTTTTGCGGTTTTATGTCCGGTTCTGCCAAAGCTTCCATCATAATGGCAATACAGTCATTTGCCTTTATCTTATAATTACTTTTGCAAAGGGAATTATTTACCGTCACCTTATCCGCCTTTATCAATCCCTGTATGAAGGAACGGGTGTATTCCGGATATTCATTCACAATACATTTATCTATTCTTTCATTGACCATAGAATCTTTCACTGTAAAGGTTAATCTAGTCATGACAATCACCGGCATTTTTTTTTGCTCTTTTTATAAATTTTAAATCTTCTTCCTTATAAAAAAACAG
>CAMJWQ010000440.1 GCA_946409475.1 uncultured Lachnospiraceae bacterium | reverse complement strand
CCAACTTCCTTACCGACAATTGTCATGTCCCTTCCCAATTTCTCAAAAAAATCCATATAAAAAACCTCACTTTCTATTAAATATAAAATATATTCATTACTAATAATCAGGCTGCGTTTTTTCTGTCAGGAACTGTATTGCACAATTAAAAGCTCAACGCTCATGGTATCATTTATTTTGCCTAATTTAACGGCCTCTTCCATTTCAGCACAATTTTTCAGTGCATTTTTTATTGTTACCGGTGAGAATCGTTTAGCCTGAGTAAGATACTTTTTAACGGCAAAATCCCGGTATCCCGTTTTCCGACTGATTTCCTGATACTGGCACCCCTTCTGCATCAGCTCTTTTATTTCCAATAATATTTGAAATTGCCTGGCTATCAAATACATAATTTTCATAGGCGGTTCCTTAAGAGCCATTAAATCATAATAATATTCCAATGCCTGCTTTTGCTTTTTTTCACCTATCGCATCTACCATCTTAAATATGGAATTTTGTATCTGCTCCGTACATACGGCATCCACATCCTCTTTTGTGATTTGGGATTTATTCAATGTATAGCATAAAAGTTTTTCCAATTCTTGAAAAATATTCTCCATTTCCAAACCTGTTTTATATAAGAAATAAGTAATCACCTCTTTATTCATTACTTTATTTTCCGCTTTTATAAGGTTTTGGATCCACTTCATCAAAGTACCTTCCGATTGGGTGGAAAATTCCACTATTCTTCCTGTTTGCTTGACTGCTTTATATAATTTGCCTCTTTTATCTATTTCATCCTCAATAAAAATAATACAGGCAGTTGCAGGCAATCTTTTTAAATAGTCCGCTAAATCTCCTGCTTCTTCCTTAAAAAAACCGCTGTTTTCCACTATTAGCAGTCTTTTTTCCGAAAAGAAGGGCATGGTATCGGCTATATCCATAATATCGGAAATATTCGTCTTCCTTCCTTCAAAATACGAATAATTCATAGAATCATCTTCCGTAATAATCGCTTTTTTCATTCGGTGCTTATACTGTCTTTTTAAATAGGATTCTTCTCCGTAAAATAGATAGATCTGATCAAATTTCTTATTTTTTATATCCTCATTCAGGCTTAGCATAACATTCTCCATACCGTATCATCTCATTTTATAATTCTATAGATAAAGTAAACAGGGAGTCAAAAACCGCACTGGGTCTTATCTTTGAAATTTTTAAATCTTCCTCTTTTGTTTCCCCTGTCAGTACCAGAATTCCATTGGCCTGATGATTCACCCCCGCTGCTATATCCGTGTATAACCGGTCTCCGACAAAGGCAATTTCATTCCTTTTATATCCTGTTTTTTCCATTATCATCTGAATCGTTTCTTTATATGGCTTGCCAAGATACTTAGGCTTCACTCCTGTCGAAAGGGCTATTGCCGCACATATGGCACCGCAGTCAGGCATGAATCCCTCTTCCGTAGGGCAATTAATATCGGGATGTGTGGCTAAAAAAACCGCACCCTTTCTTATATAGCTACAGGCTTTTTCCAATTTTTCATAGGTGATTGTCGTATCAAAAGCAACGACAACCGCATCCGGTTCATCTTCCGTCAGGTTCAGGCCCTCCCGCAGAAAGCTTTCCCTTAATGCCGGGGTACCCACCAGATATATCCTTTTATCCCCATGATTCCTTTTCAGATAAGCTATGGTAACATCTCCGGATGTCAGTATCTGGGACTCCTTAATAAAGCAATTCATACCTTTCAGCTTCTCAACATAATTCTTTCCCGACTTTGATGAATTATTTGTAAAAAATAAAAAATCTCTTCCGGTTTCCTTTACTTTATTTATAAATTCCAGAGAGCCCTTAATGATTTGATTGCCTAAATAAAAGGTACCATCCATATCTAACACAAATAATTTAATCTGATTCAACTCATTCCAATGATTAATCATGATATGCTCCTGCTGCTTCTGATGTTATTGGTCTACTCAAATCCTGTTACCGGAATATTCACTTTTTATTTTAGTATAACAGATACTTTATCTTTTTCAATCATCCGAGCAAAGTTCCATCACTTTATTTATATCCATATTTCCTCCGAAGATATCCAAAGCGCTGCCAATGGTTATATTAATGTTATTATTGCCCAAAGTTTTTATTTTGCTGATATCGTCATAATTTCGTATTCCCCCGGCATAGGTTACAGGTATTCCCCTCCAATGTGATAATATACCGATCACTGCTTCATCAATCCCCATGACCTTACCTTCCACATCAACGGCATGAATTAAAAATTCATCACAATAATAAGATAAGCTTTCTAAAATTTCAACATTCAGTTTCACATCACTGAATTTTTGCCATCTGTCTGTTACAATGTAATAATCTTTGCCCCTTTTTTTACAGCTCAAATCCAATACCAAATGTTTTTTCCCTACTCTGTTATAAATTTTTTTTAGATTCTCAAACCGTATGCTGCCATCCTTAAATACGTAGGAGGTCACAATAACATGGGTCGCTCCGTTTTCCAGATAAAGAGATGCGTTCTCCTCCGTTATGCCGCCGCCCACCTGAAGACCTTGAGGATATGCCCGCAAAGCCTCCAACGCTTCCATTTTCGTTGCTTCATAAAATGGGCTGGTATTCGGATTCAACAGGATAATATGCCCGCCTTTAAGCCCTTTCTCCTGATACAATTTAGCATAGTG
>CAMJWQ010000439.1 GCA_946409475.1 uncultured Lachnospiraceae bacterium | reverse complement strand
TATCAGCTTCGTAAAGATGAATTTTCTGAAATTTTTCATTTTATTGAAAGTAATCTTTCAGAAAAACTGTCACTGTCTGAAATGGCAAATATGAATTGCATGAGCATACCTTCTTTTTGTAAGAAATTCAAAGAAAGAACCGGTATGACACTGGTGCAATATATAAATCAGCAGAAAATAGAGAGAGTAAAAGCATATTTGAATGACCGCCGGTATTCCCTGGGACAGATTGCGGAAATAACCGGATTTTCAAATGAAAATTATATGATCCGGGTGTTTAAAAAGGTTACCGGACACACGGTAAAGGATTATCGTTCCGATATTGATGAGATATAATTTTGAATATCTAATATGATTTTTAACCTATAAAAAATTAACCTATACTGAAATATAAATATTTGAATGAAAGAAAGAAGTCTGTTAATGGAATTGACTGCTTTCTTTTTTTATAATAATACTGTAAATAAAATTTACGCAATGTAAAGGAGAGGAAAGTTATGAAATTAAGAAAAGTTGTAGCAATGTTCACTCTAGTGGCTATGATGGGTACTTTATTTGTCGGATGCAGTAATAAGGCGGCATCAGATAAAAATGAGGGAAATACGGTTTCAGAGGAATCAAACGGTGGGGATAAGGGAACTGATGGAGAGGGCCAACAGATATCAGGTACAATAACCATATTCGAACATGAGTATAGTTATGAAGATAGTTTGAAAGAAGTGATTGAAGGGTTTAATAAATTGTATCCAAATGTAGATGTGAAATATGAAATTAAGGCCGGACAGGAATATTACAGTATCTTATCGACCGCTATCCAATCAGGTGACGGACCCGATCTTTTCTGGACGAATGGTACAGCTACCAGCAATATGGCTGATTATGTATCAAATGGTGTGTGTTATGATTTAACCAATGCGGTAGACTACAGCCTGTATGATGAAAGCGCAATGAATCTTACAAAAGTGGATGGAAAATCTTATTCTATTCCATGGCTTACACTGGATACCAGAGCAGTATATTATAATAAAGACCTGTTTAATGAAAATGGATGGAAGATTCCTGAAACCTTCAGTGAATTCGAGAAACTGTTAGGAACGATAAAAACTGCAGGATATACACCAATCTCATTATGCGCAGCCGATCCATACTGTCTCTTGTTTGCTTTTGAACCGATACTTGCAGCCTACGACGTTGACTATACGAAAGGTTTGGCTGATAATTCCGTTTCGGCTACGGACAAGCCGGTAAAGGACGTTTTAGATCTTATGCTTGGATGGGCAGATAAAGGATATTTCGGAGATAATTGGCTGGGAGTTGCTGATAATAATGCTCAGATACTTGGATTTACTTCTGGGAAAGCAGCAATGAATATAGCTGGTTCCTGGGATGCTGCTACCATAAGCCAAAATAATCCGGATCTGAATTTCGGTGCATTTGTTATTCCGCCAGAAGATGGAACAACAGGCCTTGTCGGAACTCCTGCAAATGGGTTTTCTGTAAATGCTGCTTCAAAAAATCTGGATGCTGCCGTTGCCTTTGCAAATTATTGTGCATCATTGGAAGCACAGAAAATCTGGGTACAGTCCCAGGGAGCCGTTTCTGCAAGCCCGGAAATCGAGGCATCCTCTGAAATAGCAAAAGAGATAAGCAGTTATGGTAATGGAAACATATATAGAAGCTGGCAGAATGTATTAAGTACTAATTCAACTGATGGGAAAGCCGCAAATATTTTCAGTAATGATTTTCCGGTAGTTTTTTCTAAACTTTTATCAGTTGATGACTTCTTAAAGGAAATAAGCGAAGTAATGCAATAAAATAAAATATTTTAGGACTGTATTTAAAGGGCTGTTGCAAAAATGTAACACATGTGCTGTTATATGCAACAGCCCTTTATTAGGAGGTTTTTATGAATAATAAAAGAAAACACTTACTGTTTATCGCTCCGGGCTTTATTTTTTATACATTGTTTATCATTGCACCGGTAATTTATGTAATATATTTAAGTTTCTTTGAATGGTCGGGTTTTGGTGAAATGAAATTCAATGGTCTTGGGAATTTTATAACGTTGTTTACGGACGCAAGAATTGCACCTACATTTTTACACGCAGTACTGAATAATTTGAAATATCTTTTGTGCGTTTGGTTAATCATAACGCCTTTTCAATATATATTGGCATATTTGTTTTATATTAAAATTCCTTTTTTCAGATATACAAAGTTTATGGTGTTTTTACCTTATGTAATCAGCTCAACCATCGTCAGTTTTTTTGCAACACTGATATTCGATCCTAATATAGGATATTTAAATCACTTCTTATCAGGAATTGGAATGTCTGATTTGCAGGGTGCCTGGTTTGGGGATCCCAAATGGGCTTTCAAATTAATGATAGCAATGATTATCTGGCAGGGTGCCGGTTCCGGTATTATGATTTTTTATTCGAACATGATGGATATTCCACAGGATATTATGGAAGCCTGCAGGATTGATGGATGTACGGAGCCACAGAGATTTATGTATATTCTGCTTCCGATGACACTTCCCTCCTGTGCATCCATAATAACAATGAGTACCATCTGGGCTCTGGCAATTTTTGATATGCCTTTTATTTTAGGAGGTGCAACCGGCGGTGTCGGCGGTTCTCTGGATTTTGTCAATCTGGTATTTTACCGGTATACCTT
>CAMJWQ010000438.1 GCA_946409475.1 uncultured Lachnospiraceae bacterium | reverse complement strand
TTGGTATACCAAGGGTGAATTGTTCCATACGGTATCTTATTCATCGCTTACGATACATGTGATTTTAATGGAAATGAATACCGAGGTATTGAAATAACGAATAAGGGAAGTAACTGGATTTTAGAAAATGAAGACAAGTTTTCATTGGAATACAATGAGAAAGGAAACATAAATGATGGCACATAAATGAGGTAACACGGTGACTGGTCTTGAAAAATTGGAAAGAATGGAGGTATCCTGCAGTTGATTTGTAATCTTTTCACCAATGATGAATTCTTAAAAACTACTGTAGGGAAGCGTTTGTAGGGTATGGCGCTCCAAAGCCCTGTTTTCAATGAAGTACATGAGCGCAGGTTGATAAATAGAATTCGAATGATGGTCCGCAAGGCTCTTCCGTTCACGAATTTTGGGAATAAGGGGCCATGGAGCGACAAGGTATCCCAGACGTAGTGATGGAAACATGACTTTGCTTACCTCAAATGGAATAATCTTATCTGTGTGGTAAGAGAAAATCTGTTTCACATTTTCATTGGAGGGGGCACGAGAAAACAAATTGGGATATAGAGATAGCCGATGATAAATTATAAAATCTCTGGAGGAAATGGAGCATTAATCTTACCCGACCGCACTTGTATGCGGTAATTTCTGGGAGTGCGGCCCTCAATCTTTTTAAAAATGTTTTGAAAATAGCTTTGAGAAGAAAAAGAAAGATAGTCACTGATTTGTGCAATGCTATAATCTGAAATGAGCAGCATTCTTTTGGCTTCTGTGATTTTCGTAAATATAATAAAATCATTGATTGTAGTTCCTGTTTCCGATTTGAAGCGTTTGCATAAGTAAGAACGATTCATGTTTAATGCTTTTGCCAATTCATCTAAGGTGATTTTATTACTGATATTCTTAAGCACATAGCGCATGATATTCATTGCTAATAGTGAACGATTGGAACCGCATTTCAGTATTTCGACTCTTTTGGTGTAGTCAAGCAGCATTTCCGCATTGAGAGCCGTTATATCCCTGCCGATATTTAATAATTCAGCTTTCTGGATATATCTGTCGCTGAGCGCAAAGGCGGTTTCTGATGGCATTCCACCAATAATAGCAGCACGGCTCATCAAAGCTGCTGAAATGATAAAGAGATTTTTTCGCTGCCGTAATTCACTGTGGGCAACTGTGCCTATTCGCCCTGCCGGTGTATTTCTGATAAAGGATTGGACGGCATTAAGGTTCCCCGCCGTTATATAGGAAAGCATCAGCTTTTCAATTTCATAAGTATTGTGCGATTCAGGCTGCTGTTCTACCGGCTCTTGCGGCCATTTATTATGCAGGACATTTTTTTTGGCTATAAGATCGGATACCGTAAGTTTTTCAGCATTTAATGAATAATTGACAAAGCAAAGAATTTCTAAAAAGTTTTCAAAGGGATAAGGGGTCATGTTCGAAAAATACGACTCAAGATCGGATAAACGCTTATATGGTTCGTCAAGCATATACAGCATTGCGACTGTTTCCTGTCTCCCCGGACGAATCTGCAAAGTAGGGCCAATGATTAAAGTAATCTGGTCTTTTTTTGACTTAATTACTCCAAAAATAAGCAGATATTCGGTTTCGATAAAAAAAGCATTCACGTCCTGTTTATCTATTTCGGGATAGATTAATTCCGCAATATCCGGCTCAAAGGGATAAGGAGAATAATGCTCAATCAGTTTGTCGTTTTTATATACTCTGGTTTCCAAGCCGGTCAGATGTCCCAGGCCATAACAAAGATAATTGTAGTCAAATTGCATGATAGCCCCCTGTATAGTGAAAGTATAAGAAAACTCATTATACGTGTTCCCTTTCGGAGTATATTATTGATCTGTATTATACGCTGTTTCAATAAAAGGAAATAAGAAGTCATACCGGAGATAAGCTTTCCTATAGTTTATCTTTGATACTATTTTACAATGAAAGCGATGATATTACAAGAAATACTTATAACTAAATGCTAAATTAATTATATAAATAATGTAATTTAATAAAGATTGGCAGTTCGGCCGAAAGGGTGAAGAAAAAAGAATGGTTCACCTTCCTCATGATGCTATGCTGGAGGAATCACGCAATGAAAGCTGTCACAACGGGAAGAACACCGGCTTTTTTCAGGGGGGCAGCTACAGTTATGAAAAAATGTTCTTGATTGACGAATTAGATTTAGGAAAATATATCGCTTTGCAGTTTGAAGGTGTTTATCAGCATGCTGCGGTTTTCATTAACGGGAAGGAGATCGCTTATCATGCCTATGGATATACGGAATTTACTGTAGATATCTCCGAAGAGGTACAGCCTGGAGAGAATACCGTGAGTGTATCCGTAGATAACCATCTGGAGCCCAACAGCCGCTGGTATACCGGTAGTGGTATTTACCGCCCGGTGTATCTCCTGATCAAAGAACGGGAGCATATCAAAGACCTGAAAATTATAACAAAATCCTATGTCCCGGCTGTGATTGAGGTGCAGGCGGATGCTCCGGATGCCACTGTGGAAATTTTATATAACGGCAGACCGGTCACCTCGGGCGGTTTGGGCGAGCTGCAAATTCCTGATGCAAAGCTATGGAGTGCGGAAACACCAAATCTGTATACATGTCTGGTGAGAACGGAAAAAGATGAGCTGCGTCAGGTATTTGGTATTCGTAAGATTGAAT
>CAMJWQ010000437.1 GCA_946409475.1 uncultured Lachnospiraceae bacterium | reverse complement strand
ACTATAGTCCGCCCGGGACATACTTACGATGAACGCTGGTGCCCACTCGGACTTTCCGGAGAAAAGGGCTGCTGGCAGGTGATGAAGCGAATGCTGGAAGGCAAGCCTACCATCATTCATGGAGACGGGACTTCCCTATGGACTTTGACGCACAATTCCGACTTTGCCTCCGGCTTTTGCGGATTAATCGGTAACCCGCATGCGATCGGTGAAACCGTAAATATATCTTCGGATGAAGTAATGACCTGGAACCAGATTTATGGATGTATTGCTGATGCTTTAGGTGCCACTCTTAATCCTTTTTATGTATCTTCAATGTTTTTACATTGCTCCAGCGATTACGATTTTAAAAGCTGCCTGATTGGGGAGCGTGCGCATTCTACCGTTTTTGTCAATGACAAGCTGAAAAGGCTGGTGCCGGGATATTATGCGAAAACGCGCTTTAGTGAAGGAATAAAATTAACTGTTAATCATATTCTTTCCACCAAAGAATTACAGGTGGAAGATCCGAAATACGATGCATACTGCGATATGCTGGTAGAGCAATTATCTCGGACCGCTGCCGCCATGAAAGAAAATTTAAAATCACATGTTAGATAGGAGGTAATTTATGCTTCATTCTTTTGATTATAATAGTATCAGTCTGCCGGATTCCATGGTTAAAAAATCCATAGACGAAACCATTGCGTTTTATCTTAGTGTACCCAATGATAATTTTTTCAAATACATGCGTGAAGACGCCGGATTGGACGCTCCCGGCATCTACTACCAGGGATGGTTTAAAAATTCCCACGGTATGTCGTTGATAGGACAATGGATATCCGCTTTATCCAAAATGTATGCTTTTACGAAAAGAACTGCTTTAAAACAAAAAGCAATTTTTATGTTTGAAGAATTTAAAAAATGTCATGATTTATTGCTGAATACGCCAAAAGCCTTGCTGAAACCCACCTCACATTATAGTTATGAGAAATTATTAAGAGCCGTTTGCGATCTTCAGATTTATTGCCAGTATGATAACGCCGCACAGTGGCTTCCATTTCTTATGGATTTCGCCAGAAATGTACTCACTAAGGATAATCTTTTCGGCAACAATAGAACGGAATGGTATACCATGTCGGAAGCTCTTTATACCGTATACGAAACATTTGGCTTGGAAGAAGCGAAAGAACTTGCAGGAATTTGGGAATATAAAGAATTTTGGGATTTATTCTATCAGGATGCCGACCCGTTCTCCAAACGTCCTGTAGCAGGTTTATACTCCGAGTATTGTCATGCATACAGCCATGTCAATTCTTTTAACAGCTGTGCCATGGCCTATAAGGTCCATAAAAATCCATACTACCTGCGTGCCCTCAGAAAATTTTACGACTTTATGCAAAAGGAAGAAGTCATGGCAACCGGCGGTTATGGCCCGAATTATGAACATCTCATGCATAAGCACAGAATTATTGATGCTTTGAGAACAGGACATGACAGCTTTGAAACTCAATGTGATACCTATGCTGCCTTCCGTATCATTAATTATCTGACAAGCTTCACCGGTGAACCGCAGTACGGCAATTGGGCAGAAGCCTTGATTTTTAACGCTGCAGTCGCCACCATACCTATGACGGAGGATGGAAAGGTCATCTATTATTCTGATTACAATATGTATGGAGCATCAAAAATCAACCGTCAGGACGGCTGGACCTGCTGTACCGGTACCAGACCATTATTAATGATTGAAATTCCAAGACTGATCTATTATACTGATGATCAAGCACTTTACATAAGTCAGTATATCCCTTCCACTCTTAAGTGTACTCTGAACAATGTTAACGTTACTCTGAAGCAGGAAACCGAATTCCCGGTAGAGGACATCGTGAATTTTGCATTGACATTATCCGAACCCGCAACATTTCCGCTAAAATTCAGAATGCCTTCCTGGCTGAATAAACCGGTTTCTTTAACGGTTAATTCCAAGGAAACTGAAGTAAGCGTTGATGCAGGCGGATGGATGACAGTCTGCAGAGAATGGCAGGATGGGGATGTTATCTGTCTTACCCTGCCTCAGGATCTTTGGATGCATTCTTTTGATCCGATAAAAAACGGTCCCAATGCATTCCTTCATGGTCCCATCGTATTAGCCGCCTCCTATACCGGTATACAGACTCCGAATGATTGGATGGATATTCAACAGCTTATTCCGAAAATGGAGCCCATCCCAAACGAGCCTCTTCATTATCGGATAAAAGATATTGATACAATTACCTTTAAACCCTTTTATGAATATGTAGAATATGAGCGTTATTTCCTTTACCACGACACCACCGCCCATGCATCAAAAAGGTTCTAAACATATTTCTCCAAAATAAAAACATACGCTCCCGGACAGTTTTCCGGGAGCGTCTTCCTATGCTTATACTTTCCTAACTTACCAGGGTCTTTCCTCGCTTTTCAAATTCAGCCACGCTATCATTTTATCCTCCATTGGTATACTTAATGCTTCCAGATTACTCAGAAGCTCCGATTTATTGTTGGCACCGATAATGGGATGGATATCCAAAGGTTGATTCAAAAGCCATGCCAATGCTATATTCGGTACGGAAGCACCGATATGCATACCATATTCCTTTACCCTGTCCATTCTCCTAAAGTTTACCTCATGGCAGAAGGAATGGACACAGGTTTTATCCCAGGTATCTTTATAT
>CAMJWQ010000436.1 GCA_946409475.1 uncultured Lachnospiraceae bacterium | reverse complement strand
ATTTACTCGTTAATATGCCCGGAGATAACCTGCCAGATATCGGGGGTTTCAAATCCCAATTTCCAGGCGGCAACACCTGCCAATTGATATTCATCCATAACCTTCAATTTTTCTTCTATGGATCTGGCATCTTCAATCCAGACCTTATAGGTAATTCCGTCTATTTCAGCCTCCGCGAAGTTTTGACCGGTAGTCTCGTCCCATGTGGGTACCAGGTTGTATTGATTCAAAAAAGCGGTTACGGCTTCCATTCCCATTGCCTGGCTTGATAAATGATACGGAACATATTCCGTATTGGGATCTTCTGCCGCTATTTCTTCCTCTGTTTTCGGTGTTTCCTGCCACACCCTGGTATAAAAAGGTATGGCGTTAATCACTTTGCCTGCCGGCACTTCTAAAAGGGTATTTTCAATTCCGTTTCTGACAAAGTCAATAGAAGCAACGGAACCGCTTTTTTCAGAACCCGCAAAATGCTCGTCATATCCCATAACAATGACATAATCAGCAACTATCCCCTGCTCTTTTCTGTCATAATGCATGGAATAGGCCTGAGGCACATAATTATCTATGGACAATACAATCTGCTGTGCCCGGCAGGAAATGGAAAGCTCTCTTATAAATTGCATAAATGCCGCTCCCGAATCCTCACTCAGTTCTTCAAAATCAATATTGATGCCGTCTAAATCATACTGAATTGCGGCATTTATGAGCAATTGAATTAAATTCTCACGGCTTGTGGTATTGCTCATCACTTCCTTAATATCAACTTCCTTGTTGAAGTTATCCACCAATGCCCAGACTTCTATTCCCAGGCTGTGAGCCTGCTCCACATAGGTTGGACTCGCCAGGCTTGTAATGTTCCCGCCATTGTCGGCAACGGAAAACCATGTGGGTGATATGGTGTTAATGCCGCTGGTGCCTGCTAAGGAATCCAATAAAGTATTATTAGCATCCGGATTTGTTATCTGATTCCAGACTAAATTTATTTCATAATCCTTCGAAATACTCGTATAGACCGGTTCAATAAAATCACTTTCCGTGGTCTCCTCCCACTTGTCCGATAAATATTTATTCTGAATATATCCGATAAAAGCATTTTCCGTACGTACCTTCGTCCATGCATCCATTTCCTCCAGGATCTCAACGGTTTCCCCCTCATAAACATCCGTTAGAATCGGGCTTTTCACTCCGCCCCGGTATCTGACTTTATTATCCTTTAAAACGGAAGCCAGCTCGCTTGTGCCCCATTCATTTTGTATTCTGATTCTATAAGGATTTTCAAACGCCGTATAGGAAATATTCGAAAACTTCTTCACAAAATCCAGGGCTATATAAAGAACATCTCCTTTTTCTTTTGCTATCACAAAATTTTCCGAAGCAGGATTTTGTGATATTGTATATTCCATACTGTCCATGGGTACCTTAATGATGTCCGCAGGTGTCGTAAATAAAAGCAGTTTCCCTTCCTGATCCCAAAAAAATCTATCATTACAATATGTGATCACCGTATCATAATCCACATAATAAATTCCTTCATCAAATAAGCCCTTGTTTTCAATTATTTCATTTTGAATAATGATACCGGCCTGATTATTATCGGTAATGGAATAATATTCATACAAATCAGCTCTTTCATCTGATACGGAATACTTTTCCATTATTCCCGTTAATATGCTGACAACAACAACAATAAAAATCAACACAATGGCGACCAATACAGGAATCAGCTTTTTTTTCATTTGTACACCTCCTAGACTGGTATTCATTATATCAAAAAAATAATATGACGTCATTACCAAAATAAAAACTTCATAATTATGTAAGATGTTGCCTATTATCCAAATTAACACGGCAGCTGATTAAACTAGTTAATTACGGCTGCCGTGCTTCATCTTTTATCGCAGCTATGATTAAAAAGATGTTTTTTTTATTTTTCCATATTCAATTTGCCGATTGGCCATGACATTTTGTCCCAATCGGTATATGATTATACATAGAGGGGTTTTTATAATCATATAATATACTATCATTTTTCCGTTTTTTAATTAAAACATTTTTCATTTATTATGATACTGTACAAGATGATTTTTTAAATTTTATTAATATACTAATAATAGGTAACTCTATCAAATCTCAGTTGATACAAGGTTCCATTGTCATCCTGCACATAATCAGGCATATAATCATTTCCTTCCTTCATGATACATGCCTCCACAACCTGCAGGGGCGTACTGCGGATTCCATCCAGCCACAAGGTTATACCTCGTTTTTCATAACTGCACAATTGTTTCAGCATTTTACATTTTTCAATTAATAAGTCTTCCAAATATAACTCCTTCCTCAGATTTTACATATCTGCCAAAAAGAGATACCGTGATATATTTTAGATATGCATGTAATCTAAGTTTTTATTTATACTAATAAAATAAGATAAATGAAAAAACATACCCTTGAATGTTTGTTTAAATTTTAATTATATATGTTCAAATGTTGGAAAATTCGAGGATTTACAGATCAAAGATCACCTCATTAGATTAATACTCAAGAATTCAGATTTAAAATGTGATAATAAAGAAATTTACTTTTATTTGTAAATAATCATGAGAATTTAGAAAATAATTACTATCGAATAAAACTCCTCCTTTTTGTACATAAATTTTCTTTCATCTATCTCATAGATATAATTATAATTATAA
>CAMJWQ010000435.1 GCA_946409475.1 uncultured Lachnospiraceae bacterium | reverse complement strand
ATTTGAAAATCATACACACCAATAAGCAGGAGGGAAAGGTTACCGTGGCATTGGACAGTGAAAGCATGGGCCAGATAACGGCTCAATTTTATGTAACACAGAAAGATATAAAGGCCACCGTTGTTTTAGATTCGGAAGAAAATAAGAAAGTTTTAATTGATAATAGTGAGAAGCTGACAGAACAGTTAAAGGAAATCAGAAGCTCGGTGGATATACGGTATGCAGCCCAATCGGACATGGACACCAATAAATTTTTGTATGGTGATGCTGATTCCGGACAGAGTGAAAGGAGCGTGAAGGCCTTATACCAAACAGCCAGACAGTTTATTCAATTTTTAAAAGGGATAGAGATATCTTAGGGTATTAAAAAATAAAAAAATAAAGTTTTGGGCTGGATAAGCCGATAATTATATAAGAGAAAAGGAAGGTGTTATTGTGAGAATTAATTGCAACATGTCAGCCATTTTAGCAAACAATTATCTACAGACTACCCAAAGTAAATTGCAGGCTTCCATAGAAAGACTGTCGTCCGGTTATAAGATTAACAGGGCTGCTGATAATGCGGCCGGTCTGGCCATAGCAAATAAGATGAATACCCAGATAAGAGGATTGAACAGAGCCAATCAAAATGCCTCTGACGGCATATCGGTAGTGGAAACGGCGGAGGGCGCATTAGCGGAAATTAACAGTATGCTGCAAAGAATGCGTGAATTGGCGGTGCAGGCTTCTAACGGATCCTATACGGCAGATGACAGAGAGGCACTGCAGCAGGAGGTCGACGAATTGAGTACGGAAATTGACCGTATTGCCAAGGATACGGAATTCAATAAAAAATGCCTGTTAGACGGTTCTTTAAGCCAGAGAGCCTATACGGATTCCATATATTCATCGGTAATGGATTTTTCCACTACGGTAAATACGGGAACCTATGAAATAACGGTGACCGCTGTTGCCGTTAAGGAAAAGGTTACCGGTGACAATTTAGTATCATTAGGAACGGCTGTCAGTGGGTCAGAAACGGGAACAATATCCATAAACGGACAGAAATGCGCAATTAATGAGGGGGACACATTAGAGGATATTTATGAAAAATTAGTAGAGGTGGGCAATCTGGTTCAGGTTGAGGTGACATCAAATAATGGGGATTCCATTAGTGTCGGAGAAAGCTTCGTTTTCACTTCCGGCAATTACGGGTCTTCTAAAAATGTTGAAATTACCTGCGATAACGCATTGCTGGCTCAGAAACTGGGTATTGATACGACAACAAAGGTCGAGGGAGAAGATGCAAAGGTAGCGCTGGTGACTTCAACAACAGAGGGCTTTCGTGCTACGGCGGTTGTAAGCTGTGACGGAAACCGGGTCACTGTTACGGATAACAGTCAATTTAAAATGGTGGTTGATATTGAAGAGGGACTTCAGGCAGCTATTACTGCAGGAGGAGGCTCAACAACCTTAAATATTGATGTGACGGATATAGGGACCATGTCGTTACAAGTAGGAGCAAATGAAGGACAGGTGATTGAGATCCGTATACCGGAAATATCTACTAAGGCATTGGGAATCAATAATATCAACCTATTGAATCCTGATGATTCCGGTGAGGCAATTTCGTATATTGATAAGGCCTTAGAGAAGATTACGTCTATTCGCGGAGAAATTGGCGCTTGTCAGAACCGGCTGGAACACGCCATTGAAAATCTGCAGGTCATGGAAGAAAATGTTACAAATGCCTATTCCCGCATTATGGATACGGACATGGCGGAGGAAATGACCAATTATACACAATTGAATGTATTATCCCAGGCCGGAATGGCAATGCTGACACAGGCTAATGAATTACCTCAGCAGGTACTTCAGCTTCTTCAATAGATTATTACATAGGTAAATATTATGAAAAGAGACGATATAAAAGATTTTACAATACGTATCTCAGGAGCAAATAAAACGGAGCTGATAGTGATTCACTATGAAATTGCCTTAAATTATTTAAAAAGTGCCCAAAATGAGATGGAATCAGGAATTCAAAATTACAAGCAGTCATTAATTAAGGCTCAGAAATGTGTGGATGAATTAATAGGATCCTTAAATTTTGATTATGAGATGTCTTTTCAATTAATTTCTTTGTATCTGTATGTAAATAAATGCATTTTAAAGGCAAGGATCCGAAAGGATTCAAAGGAGTTATATCCTGCAATCGGGATAATTGAAAAGCTGCATGCTGCTTTTCGGCAAATAAGGGAACAGGACTCTTCCGAACCGGTGATGAAAAATACACATTCGGTGTATGCAGGATTAACTTACGGTAAGGAAAGTTTAACGGAAACCTGTGATTATCAAGGTTCATCAAGGGGATTCTGCATATAGGCATAAGGCAGTATGTTCAATTTGGAAGCTTTTTCTAATAGAAATTTATATCTTTTTTGTACGGCATTTACTTCATAAATATAACAATCAATTAAATCAGGATCAACTACGTTATCAAAATTTGAATAGGCAGAGTCAAGTGCACACTTTGTTTTTGCGATATCCTGCAAAAGCTCAGAGTGCATTTTTTCTTCTAATGTTTGCTCACGCGTTCTTTTTTTCAAGTATTCCTACCCTCTTCCAATTGATTTCAACAATTCATAATGATGGACGAATCTTTCATTAAAACCTCTTTTTACTAATTATAGTCAAGATACATTTATTTATACTTATAA
>CAMJWQ010000434.1 GCA_946409475.1 uncultured Lachnospiraceae bacterium | reverse complement strand
TCAATTGTTTCCGGCCGGTAAGAGTTTCTCCGTCTTTCTCCCGAACGTTATGAAAGAGAAACGTGTCCAATTATATTACCGCCAAGGCCCTTTTTTGCTTTGTGAATTTACTTATAGATGTCTCTTATGCCTTAGGGAAAAAATAGGCACTGTTTGACGAACCTGTGAGGAGTTTGCCTATTTTTCCCTGTATTTCGCATAACGGACAGCTATTAGAAAATTCCAAAGGAAAAACCGGGGCTGAGGGAAAGCCGGTAAGGGCCGGTTTCCTCCGTACCCCCTAAAGGCTGATTTCTTAACCCCGGCAGCCTTAGCGAATTGCCGCGTTAAATCCCCATTTAACTCATTAAGCGTCCGGAAAAAAGGTATCATACAATTTTGCATGATACCCTCTTTCTCTGTTATTATACCGTCGCAATATCAATCAGCGTTAAATGATTCACATCCGTACTCTCCAGACTCGTTAACAACGCATTGGCCGTATCCAGGGAAGTAAGGCAGTTAACTCCTGTTTCAATTGCATTTCTGCGTATCAGGAATCCGTCCCTTGTTTTATCCCTTCCCTGGGTCGGTGTATTGATTACCAGATCCAGCCTGTGGCCTAAAATGAGATCCATCAGATTAGGAGATTCCTGGCCTATCTTATTTACTTTCAGGGCCTTTACGCCGTGTTCTCTTAACACCTTAGCCGTACTTCTGGTAGCATATATTTTATATCCTAAGGCTTCAAATCTTTTTCCGATCGCTACGGCTTCTAGCTTATCGGAATCCTTTACCGTAATGATCATTTGTTTGTGTTTAGGAAGGTTTACTCCTGCGCCCAGGAAAGCCTTATAAAGAGCCTCGTTAAAGGTTTTGGCAATCCCTAAGCATTCTCCGGTAGATTTCATTTCCGGTCCCAGGCTTATTTCCGCTCCTCTTATCTTTTCAAAAGAGAATACGGGCATTTTTATGGCAATATAATCTGCTTTCGGCTGCAATCCCGGTTGATAACCCAGCTCTCTTATTTTACTGCCGATGATTACCTTCGTAGCCAAATCCACAATGGGAATACCGGTTACCTTGCTGATATAAGGTACGGTCCGGCTGGAACGGGGATTCACTTCTATGACATAGACATCCTCTCCCGAAACGATAAACTGTATATTGATTAAACCGATAACATGCAGGGACTTTGCCAGCCTTCCGGTATATTCCACAATCACATCCTGCGTCTTCCGGGTCAGGCTTTGGGCCGGGTATACGGATATACTGTCACCGGAATGGACCCCGGCTCTTTCGATGTGCTCCATAATCCCGGGAATTAAGATATCTTCCCCGTCACAAACGGCATCCACTTCAATTTCTTTTCCCACCAGATATTTATCGACTAATATGGGATGCTCCTGAGCAATCCGGTTTATAATTTCCATGAATTCATCTACTTCCGAATCGGAAATGGCTATCTGCATACCCTGACCGCCAAGAACATAGGACGGCCGTACCAATACGGGATAGCCCAGCTCATTTGCCGCTTTTTTGGCTTCCTCTGCCGTAAATACGGTTTTTCCTGCCGGTCTGGGAATGCGGCATTCCTCTAAAATTTTATCAAATAACTCTCTGTCTTCCGCCGCGTCCACATCCTCAGCTGCCGTACCCAATATGGGAACCCCCATTTTCATAAGGCTCTCCGTCAGCTTAATGGCTGTCTGCCCGCCGAACTGTACAACGGCACCATCGGGCTTTTCCATATCTACAATGTTCTGTACATCCTCCGGAGTGAGAGGTTCAAAGTATAATTTATCCGCCACGTCAAAATCCGTACTTACGGTTTCCGGATTATTATTAATGATGACGGTCTCATAACCTTCCTTACTAAATGCCCATGTACTGTGCACGGAACAATAGTCAAATTCGATACCCTGTCCGATACGGATGGGGCCTGAGCCGAGAACCAATACCTTTTTCTCAGGCTTTGTCATTTCCGCCTCATTTTCACTGCCAAAGCAGGAATAGTAGTAGGGCGTAGAAGCTTCAAATTCTGCGGCACAGGTATCAACCATCTTAAAGGCCGCCAAAATTTTGTTGTCATACCGCATCTTTTTAATTTCTTCCGTTTTCTTCCCTGTTAAAAGAGCGATAATATGATCGGGAAATTCCAATCGTTTTGCTTCCCTTAATAAATCGACGGTTAATTCCTTCTTTTTAAGAGCCGCTTCCATTTCTACCAATATGGCAATCTTATCAATAAACCATTTATCTATTTTTGTAATATCGTAAATAATATCATAGGAAAAGCCTCTTCTAACCGCTTCGGCAACAACCCAGATTCTCCTGTCATCCACCCTGTGCAAAGCTTCTAAAAGCTCTTCTTCCGAAAGGCTGCCAAAGTCATAGGAAAGTAAGCTGTCCACGTGCTGCTCCAGGGAACGGATAGCCTTCATTAAAGCTCCTTCAAAATTGGTACAGATACTCATGACTTCTCCCGTTGCCTTCATCTGGGTAGTCAGCGTTCTGGTAGCGGTAATGAATTTATCAAAGGGCAGTCTCGGTATTTTTACCACGCAATAGTCCAAGGCCGGTTCAAAGCTTGCATAGGTCTTGCCTGTAATGGCATTTTTAATTTCATCCAAGGTATAGCCAACGGCAATTTTAGCCGCCACTTTTGCAATAGGATAGCCGGTTGCTTTGGATGCCAGAGCCGAGGAACGGCTTACACGG
>CAMJWQ010000433.1 GCA_946409475.1 uncultured Lachnospiraceae bacterium | reverse complement strand
GGCAGGGGGCAGCGGCCGTATTGGCGGAACGATAATCGGAGGCCTGATAATCGGGGTCCTGAATAACGGTTTGAATCTGCTAAATGTCAATTCTTTTTGGCAGTATGTAGTGAAGGGCTCCGTTATATTACTGGCTGTTTATATTGACTATATAAAGAATAAGAAATCTAAGCTATAATATAAATGTATACCTGACCACCTGGCGGGGTACTTTAGAGCTATCTCTTATTCTTTATTAGATAAATATTCAATTAAAAGGAGTGCGATAAGTTATGTTAGAAGAGTTAAAAAAACAGGTATATGAAGCCAACATGGAATTACCGAAAAGAAACCTGGTTACTTATACCTGGGGAAATGTAAGCGGTATTGACAGAAAATTGGGATACTTTGTAATCAAGCCCAGCGGTGTGGACTATGAGGCCCTGACTCCCGGCGATATGGTAGTTATGGATTTGGAGGGTAACAGGATAGAGGGAAAATATAAACCGTCTTCCGATACTTCTACGCATTTATATTTATACAGGATGTTTCAGGAAATAGGAGGAGTGGTGCATACACACTCTCCCTATGCCACATCTTTTGCCCAGGCAGGCAGAGGAATACCATGCTACGGGACAACCCATGCCGATTATTTCTATGGGGAAATACCCTGTACCAGAAGCCTGACGGATGAAGAAATTAAAGATGATTACGAAAAGAATACGGGTGTGGTTATCGTTGAAGCCTTTAAAGATAAGAATCCTCTTTATACACCGGGGGTGCTTTGTGTCAATCATGGTCCCTTTACATGGGGAAAGGATGCCCATGAAGCCGTCCATAATTCCGTTGTCATGGAAGAGGTGGCCAAGATGGCATTACGAACGGAATTACTTAATAAAAATGTGGTAATGGCTCCTGCCAATATTCAAGACAAGCATTTTTTCAGAAAGCACGGTGAAAATGCATATTACGGACAAAACTAATTTGCAGTAACAGTGCTCTCATTTCTATAGGGCGGACGCCCGGCATGAATAATGTGCCCGCCAGGCAGTAAAAGGATCGTTATATTGCATTCGGGCACATTATGAATGGCATGGCTGAACTGTTACAATATGCAGGGGCTTCGGGAATATGGTACTGGACAAGAAGGCAATTTAGTGATAAAGTCATTTTGTATGTAGATTTATTAACGATTATGATAGGAGGGCAGATATTTATGAATAACTTGGAACTTAAAATGAAAGCCAATGAAGTTCGTAAAGGCATTATTACAGCTGTACATAGTGCTAAGGCCGGTCATCCGGGCGGCTCGTTGTCAGCGGCAGATTTATATACGTTTCTTTATTTTGAAGAAATGAATATAGACCCTAAGGATCCGAAAAAGGCAGACAGGGATCGTTTTGTTTTATCAAAGGGTCATACATCACCGGGATACTATGCCACATTAGCAAACAGGGGATTTTTTCCTGTTGAGGATCTGGAAACCTTCAGACATTTGGGCTCTTATTTACAGGGACATCCGGATATGAAGCATATTCCAGGTGTAGATATGTCCAGCGGTTCCTTGGGCCAGGGGGTAAGCGCTGCCGTAGGTATGGCTATTTCTGCAAAATTAAGCAATGATGATTATAGAGTATATGCCTTATTAGGTGACGGAGAAATTCAGGAAGGCCAGGTATGGGAAGCGTCTATGTTAGCAGGCCATAGGAAGTTAGACAACCTGGTAGTAATCATTGATAATAACGGGCTGCAAATTGACGGAAAGGTATGTGATGTTTGCTCCCCGTATCCTATCGATGAAAAAATGAAAGCCTTTAATTTTCATGTAATCAATATTGACGGACATGATTTTGATCAGATAAGAAGTGCTTTTAAAGAAGCAAAAGAGACAAAGGGCATGCCTACGGCCATTATTGCGAAAACCATTAAGGGTAAGGATGTATCCTTTATGGAAAATCAGGCAGCTTGGCATGGCACGGCGCCTAATGATGAACAATTTGCAATAGCAATGGCAGATTTGGAAAAGGTAGGTGAAGCATTATGCCGGAAGTAAAGAAGATCGCTACGAGAGAAAGCTATGGTAATGTCCTGGCTGAGCTGGGTGATAAATATAAAAATTTAGTAGTATTGGATGCGGATTTGGCAGGTGCCACAAAAACAAGTGTATTTATGAAAAAATTTCCCGAAAGACATATTGACTGCGGAATCGCTGAGGGCAACATGATGGGTGTAGCGGCAGGACTTGCTACTACGGGGAAGGTTCCCTTTGCCAGCTCCTTTGCCATGTTTGCGGCAGGAAGAGCCTTTGAACAGGTGAGAAATTCCATCGGTTATCCCCATTTAAATGTGAAAATCGGAGCAACCCATGCAGGTATTTCCGTAGGGGAAGACGGGGCAACCCATCAATGTAATGAAGATATTGCGTTGATGAGAACCATACCCGGAATGGTAGTCATTAATCCTTCCGATGATGTGGAAGCAAAAGCAGCCGTAAAAGCAGCTATTGATTATTATGGACCTGTTTATTTGCGCTTCGGACGTCTGGCTGTTCCTGTTATTAACGATAACCCTGATTATAAGTTTGAAATGGGAAAAGGTGTTACCTTAAGGGACGGAAAGGATCTTACTATTGTAGCTACGGGCCTTTGCGTAGGAGAGAGCCTGGCTGCAGCGGAAAAATTGGCGGCAGAAGGTATTGATGCCAGAGTGGTTAACATCCATACCATTAAGCC
>CAMJWQ010000432.1 GCA_946409475.1 uncultured Lachnospiraceae bacterium | reverse complement strand
ATTTTCGGGAGGCCAGAGGCAAAGAGTAGGAATTGCACGTGCACTGGCTCTGGACCCGGAGTTTATCGTATGTGATGAGGCAATTTCCGCACTTGATGTTTCCATACAGGCACAGGTAGTTAATATGCTTATGGAATTACAGCAAGAGCTGGGCCTGACTTATCTGTTTATTGCTCATGATTTATCAATGGTACGATATATATCCAATCATACGGCGGTTATGTATATGGGTAAGATCATTGAGTACGGAGAAACAGAAAAAATATATACGAATCCGCTGCATCCATATACGCAGGGCCTGCTGTCTGCTGTACCTGTTGCAAATCCTGATTTTGAAAAGACACATAAACGTATTCTGATGAGCGGAGAGGTGCCAAGTCCGATTAACCCAAAACCGGGATGCAGGTTTGCCGGACGCTGCCCTTATGTTATGACAAAATGCAAAAATGAGATACCAAAGCTGATAGAGGTGGAAAAGGGACACGAGACAGCCTGTTATAAAATCAACAATTAAAGGAATGAATAGACATGCAGTATGATTTTGAGACAAAAGTAGATCGAACAGGAATGGCATCCATAAGGGAAATTACCACGCCTAAGGAGGTGGAGGAAGCCGGATTAATTAGTTTTTGGGGAGCTGAATTTGAGTTTAAAATGCCTGATTTTATCATCAAAGCAATTAAGGATTGGGCGGTTAAAGGATTGGTATCCTATTTTAAGGAGGATGATGCCTATTTCGCGCTTGTAAAAAAATGGATGAAAATGCATAGAAGCTGGGATATTGAAAAAAGCTGGATTGTACCTACCTATGGTCTGACATTTTCTGTGGGAACCATTTGCCGGGCTTTTACGAATCCGGGGGACGGTGTGATAGGAATGAGCCCTGTTTATCATATGACATGGAAACCTGTAAGCTTAAACGGCAGAAAGCACGTGGATTGTCCTCTTCTTTATGACGGAGAAAGCTATCATATAGATTTTATTAAGCTGGGGCAGCTGATGAAGAAGCCCCAAAATAAAATATTGTTTATCTGCAACCCCCACAACCCAATTGCCAAGGTGTGGAGAAGAGAGGATCTGGCAAAGATAGCCGATCTTGCCTGGGAGAATGATGTAATAATTTATAGTGACGAGATATTTGCGGATACCGTATATGAAGGTGTTGAGATGCTGACATTTTCCCAGGTAACGGATAAACCGGTTAAGTGGATTGTTGCTACATCCATTGGGAAAACCTTTAGCATGACAGGAATTGGGCAGGCAAATATTATCATCAGTGAGCCGGAGCTTAGAGAAAAATTTTTAAAACAAAGGGATATCGACCATTACGGCAGCTTTAACCCCATGATGAGAGCTGCTTACTTTAGCGGATATACGGAAGAAGGCAGCAGGTGGGTAAAGGAAATGATGAAATACTGTTATGAAAATTATCAAACTGTTGATAGCTATTGTAAAGCTAAGATGCCATATTTAAAAGCAGTTAAACCGGAGGGAACTTATATACTCTGGGTAGATTGCCGGAAATTAGGATTTCATACGGAAGAGGAATTTCAGGAATTTTTTCAAGAAGCTAAATTTGTATGTGACTCGGGGACCACTTATGGCAGCGAGCCGGGATTTATCCGAATCAATCTGGCGGCTCCGAGAGCCGAGGTAATAAAAGCCCTGAAGCTGTTAAAAGAGGCTGCACATAGAAATAGGGAATCAGAGAATAAACGGAGGTCATTATGACAAAGAAGGAAGCATATGAATTTCTGTGTAATTTGGCGGAAGGAATAGCAAATATGTTTGGTAATAATTGTGAAACTGTGATTCAGGAATTTGAAAATGGGAAAATATGTACGGTTGCCATTTTTAACGGACATGTTTCCGGCAGAAAGGTTTTGTCCACACAGGGTATTTTAGGAGGCACCCTGGAATCCGATGAAATAGACTATGACAAGATTATGTCGGGAGTATATAACCAATTAGTGGTTCATCCATCCGGTAAGAAAATTAAGTCCTCCAGTTTTCCCTTAAAAGGAGAAGATTATTTCTATATTTTTGGAGTAAATTATGACATTACTCTGCTTGAAACGATGAATCTTTTCATAAATAATTTTATATCCTTTGAGGGAGATTTGCTTACTACTTTACGACAGGAAAAAGAAAACTCCATGGACCATATTTTGGAGTCATGCCTTCAGGTAATGAATGGAAATGTAAATAAAATGAAAAAGGAAGAGAGGATGATTCTTATTAAGCTGCTTATGGATTGTAATTTTTTTCAAATGCAAAAAAGTGTTCCCTTCTTATCGGAAAAGCTGGGGGTATCGAAATATACAATCTATAAATATCTGAATGAATTAGGAAATTCTTCCCTGGATATTTGAAAAGAGGTGAAGTATTAATGGTAACCAAGTATGAGATGCAGAAAATACTGTATAGAGCAAAGAAAACCGGTGGTGATTTTGCCGAACTTTTTTTTGAAGAACAGGATGAAACAAATATCTGCTGCAGCAATGGTTCTGTGGACGGAGTGAAAACAAAACATCTGTATGGAGTCGGACTTTATGTTCTGAAAGGAATACGAAGTGTATATGTCTACTCCAACGATAAATCCTTTTCATCTTTGCTTTCACTGGCGGATAAGGCCTCCGAAATGATATCGGAAGACTCAGAGTGCGATAAATATAAAATACGTCCGTTAAATAAAAAAAATAATATAATTTAAT
>CAMJWQ010000431.1 GCA_946409475.1 uncultured Lachnospiraceae bacterium | reverse complement strand
ATATAAGATTATAGAAGGGGGAAATTCCAATGAAAAATAATAAGGTTTTAAGAAAAAGAGAAAAAGTTGCTTATGGACTGGGTGATTTGGGTAATAATGTTGCTTATGGCGCTGTCGGTTTTTATTTTGTATTTTTTCTTACGGATGTGGCAGGAATTTCACCGGTTTGGTCCGGTTATATCTTTATGATCATCAGAATTTGGAATGCGGTCTGTGATTTGCTCATGGGGGCAGTATCAGACAATACGAAAACTCGCTTTGGGAGAAGAAGGCCCTTTCTGCTGTTTGGGGCTGTTCCCTTAGGGATTGGCTTTGCCCTGCTCTGGCTGGTTCCCTTTAAAGGAAATGTCCAGTTGATTATCTACTATACCCTGATAGGAATTTTATTTAACACCTTATATTCCTTTGTTTCCATTCCCTATAACGCATTGCTTCCGGAAATGTCACAGGATTATGATGAAAGAACAAGCATATCCGGTTTTAAAATGGCATTTTCTTTTATTGGCTCTTTATTATCCGCCATGGGAATTACTTTTATTGTAGACACTCTATATCCGGGAAAAAGTATGTATGGAGTGAGCTTTCCCATTATGGGAAGAGTGCTGGCTCTTATCCTTGCCGTCAGTATTCTGCTGGCATTTGCAGGTACCAGGGAACGGGTGGAATATAAAAAACCTGAAAAACAGGGAAGTATATGGGGAAATTTAAAATCCTTAATAAAGTTAAGAGAATTTAAGCTGGTATTAGGTGTTTTTATTTTTAATATGGTATCCTTTGATATTATTATGGCACTCTACATTTACTATATGAAATATGCCCTTCAAATCTCAGATGATTTAAGTTATATCTTTATGGCCATTCCTCTTGTAGCGGCGGTACTGGTGACACCTATGTGGGTAGGAATCAGTAATAAGCTTGGCAAGCAAAAGGCCTATGTCATATCGGCCATATACTTTCTGATTCCCTTATTTTCCTGTATATGGATACCGGCAGGCAATATTCCGCTCACTGTCATCATAACGATTTTAATTGGAATAGGGATGTCGGCTTCTCAGGTATTAATCTTTTCCATTCTTCCTGATGTCGTTGAAGTGGATGAATCCAAAAACGGTGTAAGAAGAGAAGGTATTATTTATGGAGTCACCATGCTGCTGTATAAAATCAGTTCGGCAATCATCGTCGCCCTAGTGACGGCTGCCATGGGCTGGTTTGGATATGTGGAAAGTTCAGGTAGTGCCGTAATAGAGCAAACAGCGGGGGCGGTCTTTGGAATACGGGTGCTGATGAGCTGTATGCCTGCCCTGTGCTTAATCATATCAATGTTCTCTATCAGCAGACTTAAAATTGGGAAGGAAAGCTTTGATAACGTGAAAAAAGTCATTGCAGGAACGGAATGATTAAGACCAATTTAAAAAAATGAGAATACCTGTAAATTTAACGAAGCTTTGAGGGAAGTTATCATGAAAATAAATGACATAAATACGAATTTATTAAAGAAAAAAGCAAAAGAACTGGTCTCGCAGATGACATTGGAGGAGAAAGCCGGACTATGCTCCGGGCAGGATTGCTGGAACACGAAGTCCATAGAACGTCTGGGGCTTTCCTCCATTATGATGTCTGACGGCCCCCATGGACTCAGGAAACAAATCGAGGCAACGGATAATTTAGGTATCGGTGACAGCGTACCTTCCGTATGCTTTCCTACGGCAAGTGCCCTTGCCTGCAGCTTTGACCGGGACCTGGTATACGGTGTGGGAAAGGCAATAGGAGAAGAATGCGTACAGGAGGGGGTTTCCCTTATCCTGGGGCCTGGAGCTAATCAGAAAAGAAGTCCTTTATGCGGGCGTAATTTTGAATATTTCAGTGAGGATCCCCTGCTTTCAGGGGAGCTGGCAGCGGCTATGATACGGGGAATCCAAAGTACCGGTACCGGAGCCTCCCTAAAACATTTTGCCGTCAATAATCAGGAAAAACGCAGAATGACCGTTAGCGCCGTAGCAGATGAAAGAACCTTAAGAGAGACTTACCTGAAGGCATTTGAAATAGGTGTTAAAAAAGGGAAACCGGATACGGTAATGTGTTCCTATAACCGATTAAACGGTGAGTACTGCAGCGAAAATACATACCTGTTAACGGACATTCTCAGAAAAGAATGGGGCTTTGAAGGAGCCGTGATCTCTGATTGGGGAGCCGTGCATGACAGGGTTATGGGTGTCAGGGCCGGTCTTGACCTGGAAATGCCCGGAAATCAGGGATATAATGATGCTAAAATTATAGAGGCAGTGAAAAATAAAATTTTACCGGAAGAGGATTTGGACAGAGCCGCATGCAGGGTGACGGAACTTATTTTGAAGGGCAGGCGGCAGGCAAATGGGAATGGGGACAATAAAAAAGGAAATCCCTATGATAAGGCTGCCCATCATCAATTGGCAGTAAAAGCGGCGGAACAATCTGCGGTTTTATTAAAAAACGAGGGGAACCTCCTGCCGGGAAATCCAAAGCAAAAGGCGGCAGTCATCGGAGCATTTGCAAAGAATACCAGATATCAGGGAGCAGGGAGCTCCAAAATACATCCTATAAAAATTGAAAATCCCTGGGAGGCTTTTTTGGAGCAGGGGATGGATGTCACATTTGCGGACGGATACGGGCTGAAAATAAAAAGTAATAGGAAAGCCTTAAGTAAAGGGGAGCTGACAGAGCAGGACCGGCTGATTGAAGAGGCCTGTACGGCAGTTGAGGATAAGGAGATTGTCTA
>CAMJWQ010000430.1 GCA_946409475.1 uncultured Lachnospiraceae bacterium | reverse complement strand
GCTAACGCAATTCTGCACGACCCGGAGCTGCTTATACTGGATGAACCCACAAACGGACTTGACCCTATCGGCATTGCGGAAGTCAGAAAATTCATTCGAGATTTGTGTGTGGAACGGGGGGAAACCGTTTTAATTTCCAGCCACATTCTCTCTGAAATCTCCCTGCTTGCGGATGATATTGGTATCATTCATAATGGTGTTTTGCTGGAAGAAAGCAGCTTGGCAGAGCTTCAAAAGAAAAACAGCAGGTATATTCTGTTACAGGTTTCTGATACTGCAAAGGCCGCTTTGCTGTTAGAACGCAAATTCCATGTGAAGGAATATTCAGTGCAGGATTCTCATACCCTGCGCCTTTATAACACAGCCCTTGATATGGCAGAAATCAACAAAGCTCTGATGCTCGAAAATATTTCCGTAAGCAGTTCACAGCTTTGCAATGATACTCTGGAGGACTATTTCAAAAAAGTCACGGGAGGAGAAGGCATTGCTTAACTTGATTCCATCGGAGTTTCTAAAGCTACGACGCAGAAAATTTATCTGGCTTATGCTGTTTGCCGCTTTGTTTATGCCGATTGTGGGTATCTTCTATTTCGGTGGTACAAATGCGGGTGAAATCACACCGATACAATTTTATAAGTGGACGGCTCTTTCCTATACACCGTGGATTATCCTCCCTCTTGTTCTCGGAATGCTCTGCACTATGTTAATGTATGATGAGAACCAAAACGATATGTTGAAACAGCTCTGGATTATTCCGGTTAGCAAGATGGGGTACTTTTTCAGTAAATTTGCAGTGGTTTTTCTGTACTCCATTTGTTTTATGCTGATGGCTGCTGTCAGTTCTCTTTTGGCAGGAGTGATACCGGGACTGATTATATTTACGGCTGACAGCCTTTCTTTTTTATTCATCAAGTGTTTGGAAATCGGGGTTCTAACACCTTTTGCCATGATACCTGTACTTGCGGTAGCAGCTTCACAGAAAGGGTATATTCTCCCTGTATGTGTAACGATTATTTATACGTTCCTTGGTTTTATTTTGCTTATGGTAAATATGTATATCCATCCTCTTTCCAGCGCAACGGCTATTCTTATGCGAAACATGGAAGGGGTATCTCTGAATGAACCTGTCAGCATAGGAAAAGCAGTTTTATGTATCGGCGTATGGGCAGGCGTTTCAACCCTATGGGCGGAAATTATGCTTCGGAAAGAAAGCAGGTGAAAAAATGAAAACTTTATTATGGGCAGAAAGAGTAAAACTAAAACGCTCAAAAATAGTATGGATTGCTGTATTTTCCGCAATCATGGCAGCCTTTATTGTGTTTATGCAGGGCCAGTTCCAATACTATGGGAAACGGTATGTGGATGAAGTAACATGGTATATGACGGCAACGCAATCACTGGGAAGCCTGTATGTGTTTCCGGCAATGATTGCCCTTATGGGAAGCTATATCATTTGCAGGGAAAATCAGGACGATACCATGAAGTCCCTTGCTCTGATCCCGGTCAATGTATCAAAATTAGCAGGGGTCAAGCTGATTGTTACCGCGATTTTTTCTGTGGCACTGTATGCTTTCCTGTTTGTGGTTACATTTAGTGTAGAAGCATTTCTTCATGGCTCACTGCTTGACGCTGGAATGGCACTTCACTTTGCAAAATTATATCTCTTAGAGGGTGTTGGCCTTTTCCTTGCCGTATCACCTGTCATAGCGATTGTGTATCGGTTAAAAAAGGGTTATTGGCTTGCTTTAATATTTGCTGAAATCTATTCATTTCTTGGCCTTTTTGCAGGGATGCGAAGTACAATGCGCTCCCTCTATCCAATTACTGCGGCATTTTTGTAGCAGGGTATTATGAAGCAACGCCAATTCAATTTACCGTAAGCCTGCTCAGTTTGTTGGCCTGCGGCGGTTTAGCAGTGTTACTTTTACGGGGATTGGATAAACAATAACCTTGTATTTATGCTCCGCATTCGGATGCTGTGGAACAGCATTCCGGCGCAGCTTGCTAAAGAAAACAAAAAATTTATATATGGACATTGATTTTGTTATTGACAATGGGAGTGATATATTTCCTGTTGAGGTTAAGGCTGAGGCAGATCTGCAGGCGAAAAGCCTAAAAGTATACAGGGAGAAATTTCATCCCAATTTAGCTATCAGGCTTTCCATGTCCGATTATAAAAAAGAAGAGTGGCTGTTAAATCTGTCGCTATATGGCGTTCAAACGATAATCTGAAATATTTTTACCATTTCCGGAATGCAAAAAAATAGGCCTTTTGAAAAAGGAAAATCATTCGTCAGAATTTAGCAGATGGCAGCAACATTGAATGATAGTATATACTGCGTGTTAGAATAAACTAAGCGCAGTTTTTTTACGTGATCATGTAGAACTATCACTAATTGACAATTAAATAATTATATTCTATAATAAATGCACAACAAATAGTTGTTAATTAACAAACAATCAATCAAACAATTTATCACTATTTAAGGAGATGTTTTTATGAAAGGTTTTGCAATGCTAAGTATTGGTAAAACGGGGTGGATTGAAAAAGAAAAACCTGTTTACGGACCAACAGATGCAATTTGCCGTCCGCTGGCACTGGCTCCCTGTACTTCTGATGTGCATACGGTATGGGCAGGTGCTCTTGGTGACCGTCATGATATGATTCTTGGACATGAAGGTGTTGGGGAGGTTGTGGAAGTCGGTTCCCTGGTAAAGGATTTTAAACCTGGGGATAAAGTTATTGTTCCTGCAATTACTCCGGA
>CAMJWQ010000429.1 GCA_946409475.1 uncultured Lachnospiraceae bacterium | reverse complement strand
ATAGTATACATATGCATATTAATAAGAAAAGCAATAAAAACGCATGCAGCCGTTTTATTAAGATAGCAGTTAGGATTCCTGACAGCAGAGTTCTGTCTTAATGTAATGTATACATGCGTTTTTTATTTGAGTAGAAGGTGTTTGCAGTATGCAGGGAAAGACCATATTGGTGGTGGACGATGAACCTAAAATCAGGATTCTCCTCAGTGATTTTTTGCAGAAGAAGGGCTTTCGGGTTTTGGAAGCGTCAAACGGCAGACATGCTCTGGAGGTTTTTAAAAGCAGTCCTCAGGATATTGATTTAATCCTGCTGGATATCATGATACCGGAATATGACGGGTGGACTGTCTGCAGGGAAATCCGCAGGATATCCCAGGTGCCCATTATTATGCTTACGGCCAGGAGCGAGGACTTCGATGAAGTACACGGCTTTGAAATAGGAGCCGACGATTACGTGAAGAAACCCATCAAGCCAACGGTTCTGGTAGCCAGGATACAAGCTTTTTTTCGCAGGACAGATCAGGAAAAGGAGCAGAAAAAACATATTGTCATTAACAATATGGAAATTAATGATGTCTTTCATACGGTGAAGGTAAAAGGCAGGGAAATTAATCTTAGTCCGAAAGAATATAGTATTTTATTGATTCTAATGGAGAATCACGGTAAGGTAGTGTCGAGGGAAAGCCTGCTAAGGCTGGTATGGGGTTATGATTATTTCGGAGGGCTGAGAACCATAGATACACATATCAACAGATTACGCATAAAATTAGGTGATAAAGGCAACAGCATAAATACCGTGCGGGGATTTGGCTACAAATTTGAGGGATAACCATGCATATATCCATACGTTTCAAGCTTCTGATTTACATGACGGTAACAATACTTTTGTTTACCGTTTTGTTATTCG
The DNA here is from genome assembly GCA_946409475.1 of uncultured Lachnospiraceae bacterium. Classification (GTDB taxonomy): domain Bacteria; phylum Bacillota; class Clostridia; order Lachnospirales; family Lachnospiraceae; genus CAMJWQ01. The sequence goes on along the minus strand of CAMJWQ010000429.1, from coordinate 1,870 downwards.
GTTCCAATACCATATTAGGGAAAAAATATTATATTTATAATAAAAAACATACTTTAATGAAAAGCAGCAGGGAATTAGAGTTACTTATAGAAAATAAGCAAAAGCAGTCTGACTTTCAAAATGAAGAAGTGATCCGCGCTATTAAAAAATTGGAAAAAGAGACGGGGACGACCATAGTTGTGGGAAATGAAAGCGGACAAATATTCTATCCTGGTGAGGCGGAGCCCGGAATGCCGTTTTTCGGCGGAAGACCCTTTGAGGATAATAAGCAGATTCGATTATATTTAGATGATTGGAAGCAGTATGAAGAGAACGGAGATTCTTTTTTTTTAATAACAAAAGATCCGGCTCTGGAAATTGATACGCTCCGTTTTCAGACCCGCCAGGATAACGGAATCATAACCCTATTATGGGTTCCCATGGCGGGGATTTCAGAAAGTGTTTCTCTCTCTAATAACTTTGCAGCTGCGGTAGGCCTGCTGACGATTTGTATTACCGGTTTATGGACATTGGTCATTTCGGATAAATTTACAAAACCGATTAAGGAAATTAATAAAATAACCAAACAAATGGCAAAGCTGGATTTTACAGAATCCTTGTCCATTAAAAGCAAAGATGAATTAGGTGAATTATCTGATAGTATCAATCATTTATCCAACAGCCTGGATTGTGCCGTTAAGGAATTATATAAAAAAAATAAAGAGCTGGAAAAAGACATTAACTATGAAAGGCAGTTGGATAAAATGAGGAAAGAGTTTGTTTCCAATGTTTCCCATGAATTGAAGACACCTATATTTTTATTACAGGGGTATGCGGAAGGACTGAAAACCAATATTGCCGACGGGGAAGAAAAGAAGAATTTTTATTGTGATGTTATCATGGAAGAAACGGAAAAAATGAGCCTTCTGGTAAAGGATTTACTGGATTTATCCCGCATGGAATCAGGGATATTCTCCATACAATGCATTACTTTTAACATTTCCGATTTACTGAAAACCATTTTACATAAATATGATCAAATCATAAGAGAAAATGGAATTTTATTTACGGCCGATATTCCGGGTGGAATTATGGCAAATGCGGACATATTGAGAACAGAGCAGATCATTGAGAACTTTCTTAATAATGCCATTACCTATACCGACAGTAAAAAGATAATCGCTGTTTCTCTGGAAAATCAATCAGATAGGATAAGGCTGTCTGTCTACAATTCGGGAAAGGCCATTCCGGAAGAAGAGCTTGACAGGATATGGAACAGCTTTTACCGCACAGATAAGGCGAGGAGCAGAGAACAGGGAGGAAGCGGATTAGGTCTGTCGATTGTCCGCGCCATACAGGAATTACATGGAAGTGGATACGGAGTAGTCAATAAGCCGGAAGGTGTGGAATTCTGGTGCGATTTTCACTATATTTGAAAGCTCATAATTGCCTGCTGTAATTTGACAGAAACATCCGCCTGAGTCTGTGCCGTTACAGAGGCCTGTTCCATAGCTTTTAATGCTTCATTGATACCGGTGCGGATTCCTTCGGAATTATCTGCTGTGGTTTGCATATTGCCGGTAATGCTTTGAACCACTCCTGCTATTTCTTCTGTCGAAGCGTTTATCTGCTCTGCCATGGCTGCAATGCTTTCCGACAAATCGCTTACAAAAACGGCATCTTTTTCGTACTGTCTGCCGGTTTCCATTAGTATTTCATAATCACCCCTGACTTGAGTAGCGATAAATTCCAATATATCATTAGCGTTTCCAGATAAATTACTAACGGCTTTCTGTACATTGTCTACAATCTTTTGAATATTGCCGACATAAGAGGAAGACTGTTCGGCAAGTGTCTTCACCTGCTCAGCTACAACGGCAAAGCCCCTTCC
>CAMJWQ010000428.1 GCA_946409475.1 uncultured Lachnospiraceae bacterium | reverse complement strand
CAGTAATACCTTTCAAATGAAATTAAAAGACGAGCCGGATACACTGTATACGGTTCCCAATCCCAAAACGGAAAATTTCAGGGAATTTTTGTTATTGCATGAAATAAGGATAAATATGGAAACAGTTAGTGCTTCCAATCTGCTCAAGGTAATGTTGATTATCCTTCTTTTCGGAGGAATTTTCTGGTATATTCGAAAAGGAGGAAAGGCCGGCACCCTGGTCAAGGATGCCAATAAAAATAACCGTCAGGGAAAAAACACCACTGTAACCCTGTCTCAGGTGGCAGGTAATGCGGAAGCAAAATCCATGGTTACGGATATCATACGGTTCATAAAGGATCCTGACAAATACATTTCCCTGGGTGCCAGAATGCCTAAGGGCTTATTGCTTTACGGTCCTCCCGGGACAGGTAAGACATTAATGGCAAAGGCCATTGCCGGAGAAGCAAATGTTCCTTTTTATGCCATGAGCGGTTCTGACTTTGTACAAATGTATGTGGGTGTGGGCGCAAGCCGTATCAGAAGCTTATTTAGTAAGGCCAGAAAAAGTGAAAGGGCCGTTATATTTATTGACGAGATTGACGCTATCGGAAAAAAAAGAGCCAGGAATGCCAATGCCAGTAACGATGAGCGTGACCAGACCTTAAATGCCTTATTGACGGAAATGTCGGGCTTTCACGATCATACGGGTATTGTTGTCATAGGTGCGACCAATCGGTTGGATATCCTGGATGAAGCCCTTCTTCGTCCCGGACGTTTTGACCGGCAGATAGAAATTAGTCTTCCCGACGTAAATTCCAGAAAGAAAATTCTCTCTCTCCATGCGGAGAAAAAGCCTTTATCCGATGATGTGGACATAAACGCTCTTGCAAAATCTACCGTTTATTTCAGCGGTGCCATGTTAGAGAATCTTTTAAACGAAGCTGCCATAAATGCAGCAAATGAAATGGAACCCCATATCGGCAGACAGCATATTGAAAAAGCCTTTTATACGGTAATTGCAGGGGCTCCCAAAACCGATGTAAGCTATATTACCGGGCGGGAACGGCAGATTACGGCTTACCATGAAGCAGGCCATGCATTGGCTACCGCCCTTCTGCTGCCTGAAAACTATATATCCAAGGTGACGATTATACCAAGCGTCAAAGGGGCGGGAGGCTTTAATCTTTCCATTCCGCGAGATACCATGTACCAGACAAAAAGACAGATAAAAGCCAATGTTCAGGTATTATTGGCAGGAAGAGCCGCCGAAGAGCTTGTATTCGGCGACGGAGAAATTACCACCGGTGCCGGTAACGACATTCAAAAAGCTTCCTCTCTTTTAGTGGATTATATCAATAAATTCGGGATGGATACCGACATGGGGTTATTTAGTACACAGGTAATGGAACAAATTTGGGACAGGCAGCTGACGGAAAAATGCAGGACATTAATGAATCGTCTTTATGATGACACGAAAATACTGCTTACCGAGAACTATGAGTTTCTTAAGAAGATTACGGAGGAGCTTCTTAATAGAGAATCTCTGAACCAGGAGGATGTGAATAAGATTCTAAGGCCTCTAAAGGAAAAGGTGATTTCCTAAGGATTCCAATTAAGTGTCAAATCAAGATAACTGCATTTTTTTATTTTAGTACTTGCAAATACCCTAAAGTTCTGTTAAAATTATCGTTGGTATTAGTCTGAATTAGACTTATTTACGACAAGGAGGTGCAGTTATGGCTAAATGTGCTATTTGTGATAAAGGCGTACACTTTGGAATCAAAGTTAGTCATTCTCATAGAAGATCAAACAGAATCTGGAAATCAAATGTAAAATCCGTTAAAGTTAAAGTTAATGGCGGAACCAAGACCATGTATGTATGTACATCTTGTTTAAAATCCGGAAAAGTAGAAAGAGCGTAAAAAAAATGTTGCATGTATTTGCAACATTTTTTTATGATTAATCTATTATCACCTTAACAGCAAAATAAATTATAGCCTATCAAAAGCAATAGAAATATGATTAGAACTCCCAAAAATTCACTTGACAGGAGTAACATAATCAGCATTCCTATAGCAATCCAAAACATGATAAAGCCTAACATTCGTCTCAATAAATCTACCCCTGTCATCTATTCTTACTATATAGTATGCCGGGAGTCGTACAATGATGAAATTTTGGCAGGATTATTCCTTTTTATTATCTTCAAAGGCAATATTCAACGCTTCGTCATCCGTTATATCCACTTCCTTTTTATCTTCTTTTTTGGAATTAAACCTGTCTACCAAATCCGGTACCATATCCAATATTTTCGTTATGGTATCCTGGTTTTTCACATTTACCAGCTTCGTAGTCCCGTTTTGTATCACCAGAACAGCCGAAGGGGATATTTTCCCTCCTAATCCGCCGGCGGCATTTTGTTTCTTTTCATTATTAAAGGCACCGGAACCGCATCCAAAGGTGACATCCACCAGGGGAAGAATAATCGTATCTCCGATTTTTGTGGCCTCACCTACCACTGTTTTTGTGGTGATAAAGGTTTCCATCCCTTTAAATAAAGATTCTAATGCATTTCCAAAAGTATTATCCGACATATTAAGCGACCTCCTTATTTCTTACCCTATTAAGCAATTTCTTCAATTCTTTATCAAAATATAACTGAATACCTATTTTACATAAAATAAAAATTTGAATTCTACCCCGAAGGAACACATCATATTCCAGCTGCTGCTGTTCAAAACACGGTTCAATTTGAAGGCTGCCCTGGAAAAGAGGAAATAACAAACCTGTAAATCCCAGTATAAGCCC
>CAMJWQ010000427.1 GCA_946409475.1 uncultured Lachnospiraceae bacterium | reverse complement strand
GCAATAAATCAATGATTTTCTGCTTTTATATCTTATTAAAACCCCATTTTTTTGTTAATATATTCCAAATATATATGAAAATGCGATATGCCGGAGCATACCGCATTTTTTCGTCAACTGCTTTTAGTTGGAATTCCGTCCTCCTAAAATACCGTCGACTTTCTCGACCTTTGTATTGATCATGTTTTTAAATCCGGGACGGATATCGGCCTTCAGAATGACCTCCGTACGGATGCCTTTGCCTGCCAGCACAAATGTTGCCTCTTTTACTACCCTCATCACTTCGTCCCATTCTCCCTCAATCTCCGTAAACATAGAGGTAGTGCGGTTCTGCAGTCCCGATTCACGAATTACCTTAACAACCTCCGCAACCTCCTGTGCAAGCTCGTCGCCCACGGCGAAAGGCGCAATTGCAACCGCAATCAATGTATTCATATTCTAAGCCTCCTCTATTTCCAACGGATTGCCGGCGATATCGGCTGCGGTAGCTTTATACAATTCGTTGAGAAACTCAACCTGAAAGCTTCCGGGCCCATCCGCCTTATTTTCAGCACGGCTCCCCGCCAAATTATATGCGGCAGTAGCGGTAAGGGCCGCAATGAACGGAGGAGCGGCTGCGGCGTATACGGCAGCCACCCCGCCCAAAGAACAGCCTGCCCCGGTAATTTTTCCCATGAAATGGGATCCGCCATGGGAAAAAGCCACAACCGAACCGTCCGTAACCAAATCCGTTGTTCCGGATACGGCCACAGCCCCGCCCGTCCACCTGGCAAGCGCGGTCGCAGCGGTTCTTGCGGCAGCTACGGTATCGGTAGAATCCACCCCACGGACATGGGATCCGCCCGCACTGCCGTCCAATCCCCATAGACCGGCCAATGCAATGACCTCCGATGCATTGCCCCGGATAATGCCGGGTTTATACTCTTTGAACCGTTTAAGCAGTTCGGTTCTGAGGGAACCAATTCCAACTGCGACCGGATCCAATACCCATGGTTTACCGGCATCGTGCAAGGCTTTCGCCGCGCATGGCAGCGTCTGCTCATAAATCGGGAAAAGTGTACCCACATTTATATAAAAAGCACCTCCTGCTTTCGCTAAAAATTCACCCTCATCGGGCAAATACACCATAGCGGCAGAGCCTCCTACGGCAAGCTGCGCATTGGCGACCAAATTAATGGTTACGGTATTTGTAACAGACCCCGCCATGGGATTTGTTTTCTTCACGGCATCGACAGCCTGCATGATCTGTTTCTGAATATCCACTTTGCTCATTTTTTTATTCTCCTTTGGTAATATTTTGGCCTTTATTGATTTTGCTTCCCTATGCATTGCATTCATCCGCATCCCGCCTTCAAGTTAAGTAACAGGGGATTCCGAAGAAAATTTCCCTATTACTTAAATAAGTGCTCCCCTTTAGACAAGGAGAGCACTTACTATTCAATATTTTTAATGAAAATCGCTTCCCTGCGCCAGTATTAACTGACAGGTTCAAAGGGTCAGGTTTTACCTTCTCAACTCCTAAGAGTCCCCCCGCTATACATATTTTGTTTTTTTAATGCTATCACATATTGACAGGCATGTCAATTTTATAAAATCAATGTTTTATAAAATCAATGGATGTTATAAAATCAATGAAATACGGGTTATATTTCTATTTCAATTTATTTATGGTGGCTACGGATTTTCGAATTAGTTTTTTACAGCCGACCTGATAAATCAGCTCCTTATCCTGCTCATGTTTAACTCCGTTCAGCATTTCCATAATTATTTCACTGGAGCGGTACCCAATATCATGAAGAGGAAGATTTATGGTAGATAAGGGGGGCTTATAATAGCTGGATAATTCCCTGTTATCAAATCCCACAACAGATATATCCCTTCCTACAATTAATCCCAATTCGTCCAAACGGTCATAAACACCGCCGGCCATAATATCATTCATGCAGAAAATAGCAGTAACCCCTAAATTAAGTAAATCATCCGTCTGCTTGTAGCCTGTTTCCCTGGTCCAGTCTCCCTCCCGGATCCATTGGGGATTAAAATACAGGTTATTTTCGTATAAGGCCTTCTGGTATCCCAGCATTCTGGCCTGCATATGGAGACTGTCCGTTTTTCCCGTAATAACCCCTATTTTTTCATGCCCCTTCTCTATGACATGACACACAATCTCATAGGCACCATGGACGTCATCCACAACTACGGAGGGTATCTTAGAGCTCTTCGTATAACCGTAAGCCATAACGGCAGGTATGGGCAGATTTTCCGGTATACATTTAATGACCCGCTCATGAGCAGCCACATAAATAATCCCCTCCACCTGCTTATACATAAGCTTTCTTATTTCTTCCCGTACAATAGGAAAGTAATCAACCCTGTTATAATAAGTATCATTATATTTCTTAAATAAACGTAAATTCGTCAGCAGTATCTGATAATCCACTTCCTCACAATTTTTAGTGATACCGTCAATAATATCCGGTATACTGAATATTGTCATATCCTCCGCAATGACACCGATACTTCTTGTGTTTTTCATTTTTAAATTCTTAGCTACATAATTAGGCATATAATCCATCTCTTTCGCCATATTAAGCACTAATTCTTTCGTAGCTTCACTGGCTCTTGCCTTACCGTTAAGTATATTGGAAACCGTAGCTATGGAGACCCCGCAGGCCTTTGCCAACTCTTTTATTGTTGCCATAATCATCTACCTTTGCCATGATAAAATCATATATTTCATTAATCTTTCAGCTTACAAGCTTTGTAAAACGTTTAATTTTATAGTATTTTACCATATTGACAGGCAATTTACCATAGGGAGGTTAACAA
>CAMJWQ010000426.1 GCA_946409475.1 uncultured Lachnospiraceae bacterium | reverse complement strand
TTCCCATGCTTTTGCAAATACCTCTTCCGCCTCCTGTAAAGAGGTGAGAAATTGAAATTCAGGCTTTTCTTCCGGAGTCAGTTCCTTGTCCTGAAATCTTGTCAGAAAATTCTTGAATTCCAGTTCCTTAAATAATTGGTAAGCCTCTTTTGTATAAATATCTTCCATTTTAAATGCCGGTAAGTTAAAATCAATATCCGCATGGGTATCTATTGTCGCCAATACCTTGCTTAATTTCGCCAGGTCCACGTGTTCCTTTATGGTATCCTTTATGCTTTTTTTGGTAATTTCATCCGCTTTTTCCAAAACCTTCTCTAAGGAGCCATATTTTACGATTAAACCGGTAGCCGTTTTTTCTCCTATTTTAGGAACACCTGGTATATTATCCGACGTATCTCCCATAAGTGCCTTCACATCAATAAACTGCTCCGGTGTCACCTGATACTTCTTAAGGACATCGTCGGCATAATAATCTTCCACTTCCGTTTTTCCGCTTTTGGTCTTGGGAATTCTGACTTTTATATCCTTTGCGGCCAATTGCAGTAAATCCCTGTCTCCCGAAACAATAACGACTTCAAGTCCTTTTTCCTCCGACCTTTTAGCCATTGTTCCCAAAACATCATCCGCTTCAAAGCCTTCCTTCTCCACGATACCGATAGACATGGCTTTTAATACCTCTTTTATGACAGGAACCTGTTCCCGTAATTCCTCCGGCATAGGTTTTCTTGTTCCCTTATATTCCTTAAATAATTCATGCCGAAAAGTGGGAGCCTTTAAATCAAAGGCCACTGCGGCATACGCAGCCTGCTCTTCTTCAAATATTTTAAACAGAATCAGTAAAAATCCATATACGGCATTGGTATGGAGGCCCTTTGCATTGCTTAAGTCAGGAATCCCGTAGAAAGCTCTGTTCAAGATACTGTGTCCGTCTATTAAAACTATTTTTCCGCTCATAGTAAACTCCTTTTAAACAGCCAGAAATAAGATTAAAAATAATAAAAAATATGCCACTGCCTGTATTAGTATGTAATAAATATGAAACAAATAATTATTTCTTATCATCCGCTCCGATTGTAACAAACGGCCGGATATTTCCCTGCCTATATGAATGGTGGCACCGCTTTCAAGCTGCTGCAGCCCCTCAAGTATCACATAATGAATTTCCAGTTCTTCAAAACAGTTCCTGCAGACCTTCACATGAGCAATAAAATTTTTCAGCTGCTTTCCCTCCAGGTCTCCCTTTATATATTTTTCCACCAGCTGTTCTGCTTCCTTACAATCCATATACGGCATCCTTCCCATCAGAATTGTCTTATCATTCCTACTATACACCATATTTCCCATTTTTCAAAGATGCTTGTGCAATTAATTCATTTGCACCTGCAAAATGATTCCTTAAGCAATCACTTTTATCCCGCTGCCCACAGGGCTTTTGTGAATAACAACCTGCCTGTCAATTCTTTGTTTCAGCTCACTGACATGAGAAATAATACCGACTAACCGGTCACCTGCCGCCAGGCTGTTTAATATTTGAACAGCCTGTTCTAAAGATTCATTATCCAGTGTGCCAAAGCCTTCGTCTACAAACAGGGTTTCTATTTCCACTCCGCCGGCAAAGCGTTGAATGATATCGGAAAATCCAAGAGCTAATGATAAGGATGCTTTAAAAGCCTCCCCTCCGGAAAGCGATTTGACGGAACGGGCTCTGCCCGTATAATAATCAAATACATCTATTTCCAGCCCTGTCTGACTTTTATTATCAGCGGCACTTTCTCTGTGAAGCAAGGCAAAGCGTCCCCTTGACATAATTGTGAGTCTGTTATTAGCCTCTCTCAGAATCTGGCTGAAATAGGTGGCCTGTACATATTGTTCAAAAGCCAGCTTCTGCCTGCCCGGCAATTCCCCGTTAGCAGTTCCGGACAGCTTCTTAACCTGCAGATAACAGGCTTCCAGCTCAGTCAAATTCTTAAGACTTTTCTTTAGTGCATCCATCGTGTTCTCATTCATGCTCAATCTGGCCGTTACTTCCCTGAGCTCCTGATCTGTCCGGATTTTTTCCGACTCCAGTGCCTTTTTCTCTTCCTCTATCTGCTGCGTATTCTGCCTCATTTTTCCCTTCGTATCCGAGAGCAGTATGTGCAGCTCGTTTTTAATGCGTTCAAAATCCGATTTAAATTCTTTGATCTCCGACTCCAGTGATTGCATCATTTCCTCTGCGATTAGTGCTTTTTGATAATCCTCTTCCCTTTCAAAGCCACAGCCATATAAACTGTTACGATAATTTTTCTCCGCTTTCTCGCAGGAGCCTGTTAAATTTTCCAGTCTTTCCTCATAATCCGCTTGTAAAGCTTTTTTACTGTTAAGCAAACGGCTTGTACTATGGTAATCCTCTTCCGAACGTGTTAACATTTCCTTTTTTCTTCGCAATTCAGTCTGCCAATTTTCCACCCGCTCCAGGGCCTGTTTTTTAGACGGGTATTCAAGACCTTCCCGTATAATTTTCAATTCACTTTTAACGGCGGCCAGCTCAAGCTTCAAAGCCTCTTTCCTGTCATTTATCTTTGTAAGCTCCGCCTCTGACTCTATGATCTGCCGCTCTATGATTTTCAGATGATTCCCGTACTCTTTCTTTTCTGCACATTCCCTGGTAAGGCGTTCTATTTCCTTCTCTTTGCCCGCCATATTCTCCCTGCAGATTTCAAAAGCCGCCTCTCTCTTTTCTTCCAGTTCCTTAAGGTCTTCTTTATCATTTATTATTAAATAGAAACCGGCTGCTTTAAAGAGCTGTGCCAGCAGCGTCTTCTTTTCCATCTCCTTTATTGCCGCATCATTAG
>CAMJWQ010000425.1 GCA_946409475.1 uncultured Lachnospiraceae bacterium | reverse complement strand
GGACCGTTATATTGCACTCAGGCACATTATGAATGGCATGGCTGAATAGTTACATATGGATATTACTATCAGCCATGCAGAAATGAGAGCACAAATTGACCGTGAGTGCTCGCGCTCTAAGGACAATTTGTACTCTTATTTCTATAGGGCGGACGCCCGACATGAATAATGTGCCCGCTAGGCAGTAAAAGGACCGTTATATTGCACTCAGGCACATTATGAATGGCATGGCTGAATAGTTACATCCGGTAAAATATTCTATGAGGTGAACACGTTGAAACTATTAAAGGATAAAATATTAAAAGAGGGAAGTGCATTAAATAGGCACATTCTTAAGGTAGACGGATTTATTAACCATCAGGTTGATGTTGAACTAATGTACGAAATCGGTAAAGATTTTGCCGGGCATTTTAAAAATTATCAGATCACAAAGGTAGTCACCATAGAAAGCTCCGGGATAGCTCCTGCTCTTATGACCGCAAAAGAATTACAGGTTCCCATGATCATCTTAAAAAAGCAGCCTTCTAAGGTATTAAATACTCATTTATATCAAACCATAGTAAAATCATTTACAAAAGGAACCAGCTATGAGCTGACTCTTTCTAAAAAATTTATCTCCTCAAATGACCGGGTTTTGATTATAGATGACTTTATGGCAAACGGGGAAGCGGCCAGGGGAGCCGTAAAGCTGCTGAAAATGGCCGGTGCCTCTATTGCGGGAATCGGTATATTAATTGAAAAATCCTTTCAGGAGGGCAGGCAAAAATTAGAGGAAGAAAATATAGAAATCTATTCCCTTGCCAGAATAAAAAAATTAGACCAGAATGTAATAGAATTTTTTTAATTAATAATGGGATTTAATAAAATATTTCCCTGATTGTCATATTGGGCATAGAAGGATTCCCCTGTTATCACATCAACGGCAAAATACTTATTTGTTGATAAAACCATTTCCTCCGTTGATTTACAGTATTCCTCAATCATATAATAGGTTCTCTCCTGATTGACGAAAGCTCCTCTGTTTTCATAAATATACTGAAATACGGCTCCCGGTACATTACCCTCTAAATCTGCTAAATAAGCTATGCTTACCAGGTCCGATTTTACTTTGTCCATTGCTGAAATTTCAGAATAATTCGCTATAATAGTTAGGAAATAGTCTCTCACCTGTACATCTCCGGCCCTTAGCTCTTCGTTAAATACGGCAAACTTAAACTGGCTGGAGCCTAAGGGCATGGGAATTAATCCCGTATATTTCTTAGACTCTTTCGTGGGAATCGTCCCATCCGTTGTATAATAAACCTGATATTCACCGGGGATATTTAACATAATATTCTGTGCTTCATCATAGGTACCGCTGTCAGGTATAATGGTAATGGAAATATTCTCAGGAGTATTTTCCACTTCAATTTTATACGTTGCGGATACCTCTCCACTTTCAAATCCTTTTTCATTTACGGCAATCGCTTTCACTACCGTTATTCCTTCTTTTAAAAATATGGGTGTCTCATATTTACTGCTGTCGGTTGTCGGCTTAGAGCCATCTAACGTATAATAAATGGAATTCTGATTTTGCTCCATCAGCTTTAAAGCCAGTTCTTCCTCATAGGCTCCTTCCGGTATACTGAATTCAGGTGAATACACATAATAAGAAGCAAAATATTTCTTTATATTCTCATCCTCTGCCTGATAAAGCAGTGCTCTCAGCTCTTCATACCTTTCCTGCTTTTCATAGATAGATACCAATTTTTTGTACACATTCAAATCAGAAGAATCCTTTTCTATCATTTCCACATAAATGGAAACCGCTTTATCGGATTCTCCCACTTTATTGTACAGATCGGCCAAAACATAATTTAATTCATAATCATCAGGATATTTTGACATAGCCTTTTCTAAATACATAAGAGCATTATCATAATTTTTGTCCTGCAAAGCTTCATATGTTTTAAATTTCAAATAAGAATAGGTATTGGTATAGCCATAATATAAAAAAGATATAAATATTATAAGGCTTATTGCTACAATAACAAAAACTATTCTTTTTATTTTAAACTGCAAAGGTTTGTCATTATTTTTCTTTTCCGTTTGCTTAGTTGTTAATTTATCTATATTTATCTTGCATAATGCCATTTGCAGACTATCTTCTATCTCGGGGTTATAATCCGGCACTATTTGTATGGAAGCTCCGCAGTGTATGCAATAAAGGCTCCCGTCTGCAAGTGTTGCCTTGCATTTAGGACAAATCATAAAACCAACTCATTTCTATTGTTTACTATGGTTAATCCCATTACCGCTCATTTATAACAGGGCATTTACACAATTATTCATGAGCATTGCAATCGTCATGGGACCCACACCACCCGGAACCGGTGTAATGGCACCTGCCGTTCCCAACACATCCTCATAGTCAACATCGCCGCAGAGTTTATTGTTTTCATCTCTATGTATTCCTACATCTATGACAACAGCTCCCTCTTTTATATATTCACGATTAATGAATTTGGGTTTACCCATGGCTGCTATTAAAATATCTGCTCTTTTCGTAATCTCTTTTAAATTCTTTGTTTTAGAATGGGCAATGGTAACAGTCGCATTTTCCCTAAGCATCAGCAGAGCCATGGGTTTTCCCACTATATTGCTTCTGCCGATGATAACGCATTCTTTTCCTTCCAATTCAATATTACTTCTTTTGCACAGTTCAATGATACCTGCCGGGGTACAGGAAACGAAACCCTTTTGTCCGATACTTAAAGCCCCTACATTTTGCGGATGAAAGCCGTCAACATCCTTTTCCGGTTTTATGCTCTTTATGATTTTATCCTCATTTATTT
>CAMJWQ010000424.1 GCA_946409475.1 uncultured Lachnospiraceae bacterium | reverse complement strand
CTCCAAAAGGCTGATTCCACAGCATTTATCTAAAGAATCTGTGAAGCCTGGACGGGCTTCAATTTCTACCAATTATCTATATCAGCCATACCGGAACATACCAGTTCTTTTCATCTATTGGTAATAGATCACTGGCCATGCATACAACACTGCCGTATCCAATCTCTGTTTTTAGTTCCTTCACTCCCCCGAACTTTTCCGGTGTTTCGATAGGTTTCAGCACATTGAAGTTTTTAATTGCAGCTTTTCCCGGAGATGCTGCCTTTTTAATTTCTACCGGATAAAGAGAACCGTTTTGATATAGTAACAAATCAATTTCCTTTTGGTCCTTATCACGGTAATAATAAATAGGGGGCTCTTTTCCTGCGTTCAAAAAACTTTTATAGATTTCAGAAAACACATAGCTTTCAAAAAATGCTCCTGACATTGCTCCTTTTTCCAATGCTTCCTGATTTCCCCATTTTAACAGATAAGCTGCCAGCCCGGTATCCAGAAAATGCATAAGCGGAGTCTTTACGACTCTTTTTAATACATTATTATGATAAGGTTGTACCATGGCTATTATATGAGAGGACATCAAAATTGACAGCCATTTCTTTGCTGTAGGGGATGATATTCCTGCTGCATTTGCTAATTCTTCATAAATCACAGGTTTTGAGGTGTGCGCTGCCACTACCGTCATAAAATTATAAAACTGCATTTCATCCGCCACCTGTGCCAAATCTCTGATATCCCGTTGTAAATAAGTATCCACATAAGAGCGATAATAGGTTTCCCAGTCCATATTTTCTTCTGCATAGAGCTCCGGCATAGATCCCTTAAAAATTCTTGCATAGATATCGTTAAGTCCAATCTCTTTCGTTACCTTTAGCTTTTTCATAAGACGGTACGGTTCCGTAGTATATGGTTCACTGGGATAACCGTATATTTCTGCATCTGAAAACCCCAACAAACTTATTATCCCGACTCTTCCGGCCAGACTTTCGCTGGTATCCTTCATAAGACGAAACACTTGTGACCCGGTAATCCAAAACTCCCCTTTTTTCTTTGTCTCGTCCACCTTCATTTTAATATATGGCAACAATTCGGCAGCATACTGAATTTCATCAATCAATACGGGTGGTGTATATCTTTGCATGAACAATCCCGGATCTGTCTTGGCAAGATATCTGGCATCAGGATCATCCAACGTAACATATTTTCTCTCCGGCTCCATCATCTGTTTTAACAGTGTAGTCTTTCCTACCTGTCTTGGACCTGTTACAAGCATAACCGGAAACATTTTAGAAACTCTTTTAGCCGTATCCTCTATAGCACGTTTGATATACATACTTTTCGCTCCCTTCCATAATAATATATGAAAATCAAAATAAAAATATCCGTCTATATTAAATTATAATTTTATTTTAGTCGTATTATATGTATCTGTCAATACATGTTTTCCTTAGGTTCGACGGGAAACAATCATTCGTTTGGAAAAAGGTGAGCATAACCCATCGTTGCAATTAGCATTCCTAATCATACACATAGTGCAAAATTCTTTATCTGGACATTGGATACATTTTGGAAAATCTTTTCTGCGTAAATTCCTTAAGTATTGCACTTTTTTTGAATCGTTCCAAATCTCACTAAGGGATGTTTTACTTATGTTACCTAAAACATAGTCCTGCCAACCAGCGCAAGGGTAAACATTTCCGTTTTCTGCTATGCATATGGATGAATGACACACGCTACAGATAAAATCGTCCGGCTTCATATCTTTTTTCTTTTCAGTTTCCTTTTCCATTTTCTCTAAAAAGTCAGGTTCATTAACAATCATTTGTTCGACAACCATTTTGACATCCTTTATGGACAGGCGGTTACTCAAATTCTGTGTTGTATGGTTATATCTAGCTATAATGACGTAATCACTGCCAACGTTAATGTTGTGTTCTTTCCCCCAATTTGCTGGTAAAGGGGCCGCATTGTCGGCAGCGTTGATATTAGAAATTCTTTCGGTATTCATTGGCAACTCCTTTTCAAAAAGAGAAAGCCCTCCATCCATGGGATGAGAGGCTCATATGGTGTTATGGCTTTTTCTCCTTGCGCGTTTGGATTGGTAGCGCGGGCATTCAATGACCAAAGCCCGAAAGCTCTGTTTGCAGCCGTTGACGCATTTCCGGCAGAGGTCGTTGTATATAATGCGGTTGTGGTGATTGAGGAAGAACGTCCATTCCAGTTTTCGCTTTTTGCTCATTCTCGGCATGAAAAAGCCTCTTTTCCGACGGTTATGGTGATATGAACCGCTAGGCAGATTTTCTGTGTCTTCTCGGTGTCATTTCCGGGGAATTCTGCCCTTGTAAGGCCCCGTGCGGGAGGCAGGCGTATTGGACTCCTTAAAAAATATTTTTCGTGCAGTGTGTTGTATTTTTCGTGCAATCAGCATATAATATAAGTACCAGCAAGGAAGGAGATGATTGTATGGCTGGCTCTACTACCAATATCAGCATCCGCATGGATGCCGACCTGAAAGCGCAGGCTGACACGCTGTTTAACGAATTGGGAATGAACCTCTCCACGGCGTTCAATATATTCGTCCGTCAATCGCTTCGGGAAGGCCGGATTCCCTTTGATGTTTCTCTTAATCGGCCCAATGCCGAAACCATTGCGGCTATGCAAGAAGCGGAGAGGATTGCGAAAGACCCGAATGTAAAGGGCTATACGGATATGCCTCAGCTTTTCGCGGACCTTGACACATGAAGTACACGGTAAAATACACCACGGTATTCAAAAGAGACTACAAGCTGGCAAAGAAGCGCGGTCAAAAAATCGAACTTTTGCAGGAAGTCGTTACGCTTCTCGCGGAGGGAAAAACAC
>CAMJWQ010000423.1 GCA_946409475.1 uncultured Lachnospiraceae bacterium | reverse complement strand
ATGTTATACAAAGAAGAAAATTAAATGTTATATTCCAAAAAACCTTCTCCTAAAACTTCTCTTGCGTCACTGACTATTATAAATGCATTGGGGTCGATTTGTGCCACCACATCCTTCAGGCTGACGATTTCTTTTTTTGATACAACGCAGAAAACAATCTCTTTTTCTTTCAAAGAATACATGCCCCTGCCTTTAATACCTGTCGCCCCCCTGTTTAAAGCACTCATAATGGCATTGGACACTTCAAGGGAATAATTGGTAATCACAAATACCACTTTCGCAAATTTCATGCCCTCCAGGATTCCGTCCGTCACACGTGATATGATATAAATAGCCACTATGGCATATAAGGCCTTGCTCAGACCAAAAACAAAGGCCCCTATCGCTACAATAACTCCGTCAACAAACTGCATGATTTGTGCCACCGTATAGTGTCTCAGCCTCATTTGAATCAAAGCCGCCAATAAATCGGTTCCTCCTGTTGTCGACCTGGCCATTAATACCAAACCGATACCAATTCCTCCTATTACGCCGCCAAATAAGGCTGACAGGGTCAAGTCATCCGGCATCATAGTAAAATGCGGCAAGATATAGAGCCAGACTGATAATAAGGCCGTCGAAAACATGGTTCTCCATATAAAACGAAATCCTTTTAACCAAAAAGCCGCCAAAAGCAACGGGATATTTAAGACCAGGTTCGTTAACCAAAGGGGGATTCCCCCATTCATTTCTTTTGTTATGGATTTTAAAATAATGGCAAAGCCGGTAAAGCCGCCTGTTACAAGATTGGCAGGGTCAAAAATAAACTGAATGGAACATGCCATTAAGCCTGTTCCAATCACCATTAATAAATATTCTATATAAATCCTTTTACCATTCATCAACTTCATACTTAAGAATCCTTATCATTTTTATATTGATTCAGCTTTCTTTTAAATGCAGATTTTTCAAACAGCTTATGTAAAGGATTAACCTTTAAACCCTTATTACTGATAATGTTGTTTTGAAGACACAGCCATAGCTTGGCATTAATTTTTTGTTTATTATCAAAAACCAATTGCTCCTGGAAAGGCGAAGGTAAAATGGATACAACTACATCAGGACAAAAAACATTGATATGATTAACAACGATATCCGTATCTCCTTCCAAATTATCCAGAGCATAGCTGCCGCATATCTCTATATCCCCGTAATTATCAAACAGATAATTGGAATTTATTTGAATTTCTTCCTCTGTTTTGCCTAACAGATAAATTACCTTATTCATTTTTTCACATTTTTTAAAGAATTCGTTTACATATTCCGTATTGTCAAAATTTTTTAACTTCACATTATTACTGTCATCAGAGCAGGAAAGTATCTCCTTTTGTCCGATAATATTCAGATCCGTCTGCTCTAACAGGCTTCTAAAGCTATCATCATCAACAGCCTTTACAAGCTTGTCTATTGTTAGGATATTTACGGTATTTAAGCAGTCATTACTTAAATAAACATTTGTTAAGGCAAGTGCTTCTCTTATGGTATGAACTTTAAGGTTAATTCCCAATACATCAAATTGCTTCATTGCTTCACCTATACCTAATCTAATCCTATACTAATTAAAGTATATAATAAAATGTTACATTGGAAAATTTTATTACAAAATTATATTAAAGTATAACAAAGCTGCAGATAAATTACAATACAACGGATTTAAACATTTTGTTAACAAACAGTAATGTTTTTAGGCCGAAAATTCATAAAGCAACATAAAAATAAAACATAAAACGGCAGCTGCCACAAATGACAGGGTGATTTTTTCCCCGCTGTTTTTTATTCCTGTTTTCATTATTTTCTTAATATGTTCTTCCCTTTTACAATGCTTGGCTATCCAAATATATACACCAAAAGCCAGTGCTGAGGTAATAAGTGAAACCAAACCATAGAACAGTAAGGTGGCGGTTAAATTTTCCGGGGTCAGGTCTCCGGATAACTCATAGCCGCCATTTACATCGATTCCAAACCTTTCCATAAGCTCGCCGGAGTTCCCTAAGACCTTCATCAGAGCGGAAGACAGGTACATGGCGGCTACGTTGTGGCCATTAATGACAATATGGGCAATGACGGAGGACCAGATACTGCCGGTAGCTTCTATTAAAAATGCAAAAAGAACACCAATTACCAGCGCATAACACATTTGATTAAAATTTAAATGCATAAATCCAAAAATGATTCCCGACAATATTGCGCCTACCCATATATTATTCTTTTTATAACCCGAATAAAATACCCCCCTGAAAATCAGTTCCTCCGACAGGGGAGCCAATATGGCTATCATAAAAAAGCTGATTATAAAAGGCATTTCCAGTATGGAATTGCTTAGTTCCATAGCCGTATTATCAGTAAAAAACAAAGTGGCTATATTAATAGTTGTAATAAGGGGCATAATCAAATACGTGAATAAAATCACCATTAAAATAGTCGATATCTTAATTTTCCTAAAGGGACCGATCTCATTCCAACTAATTTTACCAAATAAAAAAAAGCAAGCCACAGGTATAATTACAATTAATTGACTGAACAGTAAACTAAATATAATATTATCCCTGAGTATCAAGGGAATATAGCCATATACAAAGCTGCCCAGTATATGGGTAATAATTAATAATAAAAACAGCCTTCCCGTCTTCTTCCCGGTTAGTATATTCTTCAAAAAAACACCACTTTCCGGAATTTGCAATGTGATAATAAAGTGACCAGCCATTCAAATCCCATCTTCATTTTTGAGTAACTTAAGGCACATTACGTGCCAATCTATTTGATAAAATAATGAGGTAATTTCCTTTTTCAGAAATCACCTCAATATTTTCAACCATTAATCATAAAAGCTACTAACTTATCAAT
>CAMJWQ010000422.1 GCA_946409475.1 uncultured Lachnospiraceae bacterium | reverse complement strand
CCGATTTTCTTTTGCTTCAGAATCCCTCTTAATTTAGCGACAACATCATGAGAAGTATATCCTTTTTCCTTATATACGTTTAAAATTCCGTCTATCAATGCTCCTTCTCCTGTAATTGTTTTTCAATATGGCGGGATAAGTTATTTATCACATCATATGGTGTGCCCACCATGGTACATCCGGCTGCCCTAATATGACCGCCTCCGCCAAAGAAAGCTGCTATTTTACTGACATCCACGATATTTTGGGACCGCATGCTGACTTTATAAACCTGGGGTTTCAATTCATACAGAAATACGGCACATTCCACACCTTTTGTATTTCTTAACTGACTTACTATTCCTTCCAGATCATTTGGCTTCACTTGATATAAATCCATGACTTTTTTCGTAATAAAACTGACTATACACCTTCCGTCCATAAATAATATACTTTCTAACAGCGCTCTCCCTAAAATCTGATTTTGCAGATAAGTCTTTTGATAAAAAGTATTGGCAATAATCTCAGAAAAGGGGATGCCGAAATTTATCAGTTTACCTGCCATGCTCATAGTCCGCTCGGAGGTATTGGAGTATTGAAAAACTCCCGTATCATGAATAAGTCCCGTATAAAGTGCACAGGCTATGTCCTGATCCATCAATTTTTCATCCATTAACTCATAAAGTATTTCGCAGGTAGAGCTTGCTTCGGGTTTTAGAAAGCGTATATCCCCAAAGCCCGTATTGCTTATATGGTGGTCGATGCAAATACTTTTCTTAGCCGTCTCATAATAGCCTGCTGATTTACCAAGACGTTCTTTATCTCCGCAATCCAGGCAGATAAAAATATCGTATTGCTTTTCCCCCTCATCAGAATCCTTTATGATATCCGCTCCCTTTATGTACATAAAAACAGAAGGGACATCTTCTAAATAAACATCCACTTCCCAATTTGCATTTAGTTTTTTTAAATATAGGTACATGGCAAGACAAGAGCCTATGCAATCGCCATCGGGTCTCACGTGACCGCTTATAGCAATTGCTTTCGCTCCCTCTACCAAGGAATTTATTTTATTCATTACTGCCATCCTCTAAATTTCTATGATCCGTATTCACATCATGAATCAGTTTTGACATAGTAACACCATAAGCTATGGATTGATCCGGTATAAAGGTGATTTCCGGTGTGTTTCTAAGATTAAGATTTTTTGCCAGCTTAGAACGTATATATCCTTCCGCATTCTTTAACCCCTTTATCGTATTATTCCGGGATTCTTCATCCCCTAAAACACTGATATACGCTTTACAGGTTTTTAGATCCGGAGCCACCATGACAGATACTACACTTGTCATGGGATTTATTCTCGGATCTTTGATCTCTCCCCTTATAATATTACTCAATTCTTTTTGCACTTCACCATTGATTCTGGTATTTTTGACACTGTTTTTCTTCATTTTAATCCCTCATTTATTTGTTACTGCCAATAGTTATCTTGGCTTTTCAACCATAATATAAGCTTCTACCTGATCATCAACCTGGACATCATTAAATTTTTCAAATACAAGTCCGCATTCAAAACCGGCTTTTACTTCCTTTACATCATCTTTAAATCTCTTTAAGGATGCTAAGGCTCCTTCAAAAATCAAATCATTATTTCTGGTGATTCTGACGGTACAGCCTCTTTGGAATAATCCATCCAATACATAAGCTCCGGCTATTGTTCCCACACCTGAAGCCTTAAATGTCTGTCTGATTTCAGCGTGACCCAATATTTTTTCTTCAAAAACAGGATCAAGCATCCCTTTCATGGCAGCGGCCACATCTTCAATCGCCTGGTATATTACACGGTATAATCTTACATCCACACCTTCCCGCTCGGCCGTAGCTTTGGCCGTGGTATCCGGCCGCACATTAAAACCAATAATAATGGCATTGGAGGCAGACGCCAGTATCACATCCGATTCATTAATGGCACCTACACCGCCATGGATAATTTTCACCACTACCTCTTCATTGGATAATTTTAACAGGCTTTGTTTTACCGCCTCTACAGATCCCTGTACATCCGCTTTTACGATAATACCCAGTTCCTTAAGATTATCCTCCTGTATGCGGGTAAATAAATCATCCAATGACATTCTGGATTTCGTATCATCCAGCATCTTCACTCTGCTTTGCGATATAAAGGTTTCGGCTATATTTCTTGCTTCCTTTTCCGTCTCCGGAGCTATAAATATCTCTCCCGCATTAGGAACATCACCGAGGCCTAATATTTCAACGGGTGTTGACGGCCCTGCTTCCTTTACTCTGCGGCCTTTATCATCGATCATAGCTCTGACCTTGCCGAAGCAGGCTCCTGCAGCAATAGAATCTCCTACATTCAAGGTTCCTTTCTGTACTAAAACCGTAGCTACAGGTCCTCTTCCCTTATCAAGCTCTGCCTCAATAACCAGACCCCTCGCTCTTCTATTGGGATTCGCCTTTAGCTCGCAGATTTCAGAGGTTAATAGTATCATTTCCAATAACTGCTCGATTCCATCTCCTGTTTTTGCCGATACGGGTACAAATACGGTACTGCCGCCCCAATCTTCAGGAATTAATTCATATTCTGCCAATTCCTGCTTAACACGGTCAATATTGGCACTGGGTTTATCAATTTTATTAATGGCAACAATAATTTCAATGCCAGCCGCTTTCGCATGGTTAATGGCCTCTATGGTTTGCGGCATAACTCCGTCGTCGGCAGCTACTACCAATATGGCAATATCAGTCGAGTTGGCGCCTCTCATACGCATTGCTGTAAATGCCTCGTGTCCCGGAGTATCTAAAAATGTTATTTTTTTACCGTCTACATTCACCACATAGGCACCGATATGCTGGGTGATGCCTCCGGCTTCTTTTGCAATGACATGCGTATTAC
>CAMJWQ010000421.1 GCA_946409475.1 uncultured Lachnospiraceae bacterium | reverse complement strand
GAAGCTATTAATATGAAAATACTGGGTAATTATTAGACGGAGACAGGAATAAAATGAAAAGACCTGATGAATTGATTGTTTACAGTGAATGGAAAGAAAATGAGACCCTATGTAAAATGGTAAACAGTATGATAGGGATAGAGGAAAAAAAGCAGATAGAGGAAATCAGAGATGAATTTTCAACCTCTTTTCATGAAATATTGGAAATGGCCGACCGGCATGGCTTTGAGGGAAATATATGGCATACATATTTGTCCTATCTTTTAATAATGAGTGAAAATGCCTATAGTCTGTCGAAAGAGGGGGTAACGGAGACGGGTAAGGACAGTATTTCCGTAATAGTCTGCTATGATATGGAAATCATAAGGGAATGGTACCGGTTTGACTGGATGCGGTTTTCGGCCTGTATGGATGAATCCGTTCTGAATGAAACGGTACACTATAGAAATGATAAATTAAATCGATTTGAACTGGATGCCATTACCAGAAAAAGAATTAGCGGGTTAAGCCGAAGCTTATCTCAATCAGCATCCAGGGAGGAATTTTGTAATATACTTACCAATTACTATAAAAGCTTCGGAGCAGGGCAATTTGGCCTTTATAAAGCCTTTCGTTTAGAAAGTAAGGGTGACGGAAGTGACATCATTCCCGTAACCAGTCTTGCACAGGTCCACTTAGAGGATTTGGTTGGTTACGGTAATGCCAAAGAGAAATTAATAGCCAATACGGAAAGCTTTCTGGCAGGCAGGAGGGTAAATAACTGTCTGCTTTACGGTGACGCCGGGACCGGAAAATCTACCAGCATAAAGGCGCTGCTGAATACTTACTTTGAAAAGGGACTCCGCATCATAGAAATTTACAAACATCAGTTTAAAGATATTAATGCCGTTATATCCCAAATTAAAAACAGAAATTATAAGTTTATATTATTTATGGATGATTTATCTTTTGAAGAATTTGAAACGGATTATAAGTATCTAAAGGCCGTCATAGAGGGCGGTTTAGAGAGCAAGCCGGAGAATGTCATCATTTATGCGACCTCTAACAGAAGGCATTTGGTTAAAGAAACCTTTGCCGATAAGGAGGGCAGAAGAGAAGATTTACATTCCTCCGATACGGTTCAGGAAAAATTATCCCTGGCATATCGCTTTGGCATTACTATCTTTTTCGGTGCTCCTAATAAAAAGGAATTTCAAAATATCGTATTGACATTAGCGGACAGGTATGGGATTTCCATGGACAGGGAAGAGCTTCTCTCAGAAGCAAATAAGTGGGAATTAAGCCACGGTGGTTTATCAGGACGCTGTGCCGCACAATTTATTGATTACCTGTTGGGTAAATAAGGATGGTGGTTTTTTAACATGAAAATTTTTGCGGCAATTGATATTGGATCTTATGAACTTAGTATGAAGATTTACGAAATATCAAAAAAAAACGGAATTAAAGAGATCGACCATATCAGGCATCGGATTGAACTGGGAACAGACACGTATACCAAGGGTAAAATCAGTTATGAAAAAGTGGATGAGTTATATGAAATTCTGATCCATTTCAACAGTATCATGAAAAATTATAAAACAGATGATTACCGGGCCTGTGCAACAAGTGCGATTCGGGAAACCGACAATACAACGATTATCTTAGATCAAATCAAAATGAGAACAGGATTAGTGGTAAACGTACTTAGCAATTCCGAACAAAGGTTTTTAGGCTATAAGTCCATTGCGGCAAATGAAGGGGATTTCAATAAAATAATAGAAAAGGGTACCGCTATTGTAGATATAGGCGGGGGCAGCATTCAGATATCCCTGTTTGACCAGGACAGTCTGGTGACAACACAAAATATTCGTCTGGGTATATTGCGTGTAAGAGAAAAAATAGGCGATTTACAGTCAAAAACAAGTCATTTTGAAAGCTTGATAGAAGAACTGATTAATAATGAACTCTATAATTTTAAAAAGCTGTATTTAAAAGAGAGAGAAATTAAGCACATTATTGTCATTGACGATTATATTACCTATATTATCCGAAAAGTGGGAGGAGATTTCAGTAAGGAATATATGAAAAGTGAAAAGTATATGAGATTTGTGGAAATCCTAAAAACAAAGGAACCCATGCAGGTTGCGGAAGAATTGGGATTTCCTTATGAATATGCTTCCCTTTTTATTCCCTCTGCCATTTTACTGAAGAGAATCATAGAAGAAATGAAAGCGGAGCTGATTTGGACACCGGGGGTAACCTTAAGTGACGGCATGGCTTATGATTATGCGGAAAAAAACAAGATTATACAGGTATCCCATAACTTTGATAATGATATCCTGGCTTGTGCCCAAAATATAGCAAAAAGATATATGAGTAATAAAGGACACTCAGAGATTTTGAATAAACTGGCTTTAAAGATTTTTGACAGTACCGTCAGAATCCACGGTTTAACGAAAAGAGAAAGGCTGCTATTACAGATTGCGGTTATCCTTCATGATTGTGGTAAATACATTAGCTTGACCTCTTACGGAGAATGTGCATATCATATTGTAATGTCTACGGAAATTATTGGATTATCGCATTTGGAAAGAGAAATTGTTGCCAATGTGGTTAAGTATAACACTATGGAATTTATATATTACGAAAAAGTACTGGCAAGCTCCAAAATTGATAAAAATTCTTATTTAATTATTGCAAAGCTGACGGCCATACTCAGAGTGGCGAATGCCCTTGACCGCAGCCATAAAGAAAAGTTTAAATCCGTGAATGTAAAAAGAAAAGAAAAACAGCTCATCATCACGGTAAATACCTTTGAGGATATTACACTGGAAAAGGGCCTATTTAGGGAAAAGGCCGATTTTTTTGAAGAAGTGTTCAGTATCCGGCCGGTAATAAAACAAAAAAAATCACTATAAAATGTTGGG
>CAMJWQ010000420.1 GCA_946409475.1 uncultured Lachnospiraceae bacterium | reverse complement strand
ATCATAATTAGTAAATATTTTATAAAAATCCTGGTGATAAAACAAATCAACTGCTTCATCCCAAGATGCTTTGGCTAAATTCGTGTAATGAAATAAATTACGGATATCTCCCATTGAGGAGATCAAAAAACTATTTTTTACCGTGACCTGATAATATATGGTATATTCTAAAACATCGGTAATCAGATATAGTTTGCCCTTTACTATATCTCCCTCTTTCAGACCCTTTCCCTCAAAGGTATAGGGTATTTCAATATGGGTACCTTCAAATTTCGTAATATGACAATGCAAGCGGGGTTCAGTGGATACTACAAAGCCATGCAATATATATTCATCAAAGGTATTTATGGTAATCACCTTTGAATAGGATTCATTAGCATCAATTGTAATATCCATATAATAGTCCGATATTTCAATAATCGGCTGTTCATAATAAAAGATACCGTCTTTGGCTCTATGAATATATTCTTTCATATATTCTTTCATATTTTCACCACACTGCAAGTTGTATTTATTTTTAAATATAATTATAATAAATTATAACACTAATCGACACATTAGTGCAACAAAATGAAAAAACAATGAAAAAAAAGAGGTAAAGGGTGAAAAATTTTAATGAAAGGATAAATGCAAACACACAACCTTCACCCTTTGTGTTTGCGTCTCAAATAAACATGCAGGCATGCCTGCTTGAGATCGGTATCATATTATGTTAAAACACAGGGATCACTTTCATGGAAGCGATTTAGAAAAAATCGAACAATATTATCAGATAAAGAAAGAGGAAATCATCAGTTTCAGTGCAAACGTAAATCCTCTGGGTATATCGGGAAAGCTTAAGGATACTTTATCCTCTCATCTGGATGTCATTACCGCTTATCCCGACAGGGAGTATACAAAGCTAAGAAAAAGTATAGGGGAATACTGCGGTATTGACGAAAGCCTTATTATTGTGGGAAATGGCTCCACGGAATTAATCTCTATTTTTATCCAAATCAAACAGCCAAAAAAAGCCATGATTCTGGGGCCAACTTATTCCGAATACGAACGGGAAATTTCCCTGGGGGGAGGTTCCTGTTTCTACTTTCCTCTGGAAGAGAGCAGGGATTTTCAATTAGATGTCAATAAGCTATCAAAACAGTTAGAGGAAAGTATGGATCTGCTGGTAATCTGCAATCCCAATAATCCCACCTCTTCTGTAATATCCCGTTCCGATATGCAGAAAATTCTGGATATCTGCAAGTTATATGATATTTTTGTCATGGTGGATGAAACCTATGTGGAATTTGCAGAGGATTATGAAAAGATTACGGCAGTACCTTTCACAAATTACTATAATAATATTATCATTCTACGGGGCATTTCCAAATTTTTTGCTTCTCCGGGATTACGGTTAGGCTATGCCATAACCGGTAATATGGATATCATAAAAGCCATTAATACACGCAAGAATCCCTGGACCATAAACAGTCTGGCTGAAGCTGCCGGCCAAATCATGTTTTCCGATTCGGAATATATTCAGGCTACCAGAGCACTGATTCATAAGGAAAGAACCCGCATCTATGATACCTTACAAAAAATAGATACCATAAAGGTTTATCCGCCTTCCGCTAATTTTATACTTCTTAAAATCACGAAAGAAAGTGTTAATGCCGATGATTTATTTGAAGCTGCCATACGAAAGAAAATGATGATCCGTAACTGCTCGACCTTCCCCTTCCTGAATAATCAGTTTATACGGTTTTGTTTTATGAAGCCGGAGGATAATGACAGACTGCTGCAATGCCTTATGGAATTACTGTGATTGAAAACGTATTGGAAGGCTGATTTGTTTGAGTAAAGCGGTGTGAAGAAAAATAGTTTTTATTTTAGGTATTGACAAATTATAAAAAAAATTATATTATTGTATTAGTTAATTAATACAATAATATAATTAAATAGAAAGAGGTGATTTCATGCCATGGAATTTGGATTCCGACAGACCTATTTATATACAGATCGTTGAACGTCTGAAAATGGATATCATTTCCGGGTACTATACACCGGGTCAAAAGCTTCCTTCCGTAAGAGAATTTGCAATGGAGGCTTCTGTAAACCCCAACACCATGCAGCGGGCATTGGCAGAATTGGAACGGGACGGACTTGTTTTTTCTCAAAGAACAAGCGGAAGATATATAACGGAGGATGTTTCATTAATGGAAAATATAAAAATCGAATTGGCTACCCAACAAATAAAAGAATTTTTAAAAAAATTAAAGTTATTAAAGGAGGATTTATAATGGAACAATTGAATAGCGGTCTTCCCGTTAATCAGGAGGACAATCAACCTACAGTATTAGATTCTGCTGAAAATAAGAATCCATCACTGCTTCATAAAGTGCGCCCAAATTTCGGAATATTTGGCGGTATTAGTTTACTATTTGGAGCTTCATATACGTTTTTATTTTATAAAGCAAGGCTAGGTCTTAATATATTATTATTTACGGTTATTATGACAGTGCTATTGGTGATAGTCATAAAAAGCTTATCTATAAAGGTAAAAAGAGGAACAGCTGCTTATTATACAGGTGTCTTATTATTAGGAGCTTCCTGCCTATTTACTTCAAGTTGGATACTGCATTTTCTGAATATAATTGGTATTTTACTATTATTAGATTTGTCGCTGTTACATCAATTTTATGACGATCAGGAATGGGATTTGCTAAAACATCTTACCCGGATGTTATTATTGCCCTTTTCTTGTATTGCCACAATTGCCATGCCCTTTAAAGACAGTTTATTATTTTTCCAAAATACGGAGATATTAAAGAATAAAAAGGTAAGAAATATTCTTCTTGGTGTAGTAATTTCATTGCCCCTTCTGGGAATAATGATTGGATTATTGTCCAGTGCAGACCTGCTGTTTCGA
>CAMJWQ010000419.1 GCA_946409475.1 uncultured Lachnospiraceae bacterium | reverse complement strand
GTTAATAAAGTTGTTATGCAAACATTTATTAATAAGTTTCTTTTTCATATAAGCCGGTAAGAGTATCTTACCGGCCCTCCTTTTGTATTTGAGGGCTTTATGTGAATATGCATAGAATACTATCTTAGTTTTTCGCATTCAATAAGTGACCGCGCCCTTAGTCCTCTGCAGATGATGTATTATTCTTAAAATAGCGGAAAGACAGGATGCCTACCGGCGTAAAATAAAGGCACCAAAACACCAATATAGCTTTTCCTATCCATTCGGCCCCCTCCATACCGGCATGAAAGATGCCAAGCATGGGCATGATAAAGCAGGCAACAGCAAAAATACCATGAATGAGCAATAAAGCCTTTAACCATCTATCCCCCTTTTTTTGTATTTGCACAGTCAGACCGGCAAAAAAGGTGGCAACAGCCATAAGGCAGTATCCAAGTAAATCATAGGAGAAGAAAAGGCCGAAGCTTTGATAATCAAGGAGACTTACCGCCTGCTCATTTAATGGCTCCAAACGGACTGTGGTAACCTGGGCAAAGTAGACCAGTAATATGACGGACGCATACATGGCTCCGAATATTATGGCACAGTACCCTGCGGCTTTTGCACCTTCTTTTCCAAAGCTGCAAAAGGCACCCATCATAATAACAAAGCCAAAGGCTATAAAAATGCTGAAAAGATAGCTTCCGAAATTTGTACCCCAGATCATATTACCTGCAAAACCGATTACTCCCGCTAAATTAATGAGTGAACCGGAAATACCTATTCTTTTATTCATAAACGGATCTCCTCCATTATCACTGTAATCTTACTTAATAAGCTCACACTTTTCATATATTGACCTTCCCTTTTTAAATTATGATTTTGGCCGCTTATGATTTGATGGTAAAAAGCTCTTTTCATAAGCACATTGTCATACCGGCAAAGAAATAGGACCTTTCATACGCAAACCCACTCACATTAATGCGTCAATCGATCCGCTGCCATATCAATAAACGTGTCCCGCTGTTCTTTTATTGTAAAATCATAGCCGATGATATCCAATAAAAGAGATCTTCTTAAAAATGCGCCCTGTAAAATAACGGTCAGACAGAAAGCGGTAAATTTCCTGTCCTCTTCCCTTTCACCCGGAAGGGTGTGGCAAAAGCCCAGTATGGTTTTTACCGTATTATCCATGATTTTCGGGTTTTCCATGTCCCCCAGTATGGATATTTGGGATACCTCCTGATTATCCATCAGGAAATCCATAACCTGCCTTGCCACACATTTCGTTCTTTCCCTTGGAGAGCTCTCCTTTGCAGGGATTGGCTTAAAGGCGGTGATTACATGACTGATGATACGCTGAACACAAATTTCCAATAAATTTTCTTTGGATGAAAAATAATGATGAATCAGTCCGACACCAACTCCGGAATTGGCAGCGATTTTTCTTATGGTGATTTTTTGTGTATTTCCATTTAATTCCTGTATCAGCTTAATTGTTTCATCTATGATTTTTTCTTTTGTAATATCCGAGTTTCCCATAACACCTCCGATTACACTATAATTGAACGATGTTCAATTATAGTGTATACTATATGGAAAATAAAATCAAGATAAAGTTGAGAAATATACCGAGACGATCGGATTCTTGCAATAAAGTCAGAAATAAAGAAAAAAAACCGCTTGACTATTACCTTGGGTGTTAGACTATGATTGCTTTGGAGGTGATCATTATGTTGATTAATGAAGCAGGTAAAATAACAAATCTGACGAAAAAGGCAATTGAATACTACATCGAACAAAATTTAATTTTTCCTGAGATGCTGGACAACGGATATAGAGATTTCAGTGATAATGATATGGAAAGATTGAAAAAAATCTCAATTCTTCGTAAACTTGGACTTGGTACAGGTGACATAAAAAACGTTCTTGCGGATGAAAAGGGAGACGTACTAAAAAGGATTTCGGTTCAAAATGAACTGGCCGTTCAAAAAGAACGGGCAAAGAATGACATCCTGGCCAAGCTCAGCTGCGGTAAAAGCTATGATGAAATAAGTACGGAATTAGACGAGCTGGAGCAGCGTGCTACCATGACGGAAAAATTATTAGATGCTTTTCCGGGGTATTACGGCAGGTTCCTGTGCCTTAACTTTGCCCGCTTTTTAAACGAACCGATTCATACGGAGGAACAAAAACAGGCGTATCAAGTAATTATTGAATTTTTGGATAATGTACCTTCCCTGGAGTTCCCGGAGACCCTGCAGGCTTATTTAGAAGAGGGAACAAAAAATATAGGCACGGAAAAAATGAATCAAATGCTGGAAAAGACAAAGGAATCTATAGAAAATCCGGAAACATTTTTCAATGAAAACAAGGAAATGACGGAGCATTATTTAAAATATATGCAGTCCGATGAATATAAAAATTCACCTATGTATCAAATGCAATCCATGCTGGTGGAATTTAACAAAAACAGCGGATACTATGATATTTTTATTCCGGCCATGAAAAAATTAAGCCCCGCTTATGCAGAATATTGTAAGCAGAGTGAAATAGCAAATGAGGTATTATATGCGAAATACCCGGAGGCAAGGAAGCTGGATAACTATAACAAATAGAAGAATTAGTATTTATATAACGTGAGCTTTACAGTAAAAAATTTCAAAAAACACCCGTTATCCCAGTATTTTACTAGGGTTAACGGGTTTATTAATCTTACAAAATGTTGTTGAATATTTAGGTATTTTTTGTATTGCAAAATTTTTTTATTTCTGCTAAAGATATAATCTTTTTACCCTTGTATATAAACAACTTGAAATACAGTTTGATAAAAGGAGCGAATTTAATGAACGCCACTTACTATTCACTCATGCCATTCATACTGTAAATTCAAAAGCAATCCAAGCCAGTACAATAACGAGCCAAATAAGAATATCAATATATAGGTATTTAT
>CAMJWQ010000418.1 GCA_946409475.1 uncultured Lachnospiraceae bacterium | reverse complement strand
TCAATACATGGCCTGAATTTCATGATGTGCCTCCTATTTTTATTTAATTGAGAATAATATATATAATTTTTGTAAATATTATTAAATACAAAAGAGTTTAATTAAATTAAGCAAGATGAGTCTGCAAGCAGCCTCACTTGTCATGAATTAAAGTACAAAGAAAAGGAGATAAAAATTATGAAAATGTTTAAGAATTATTTATTAGGAGCGCTCATTGTTTTAGTACTTTGCATTACCACTGCCTGTACGGATAATACTGCCGATAACGGCGGTACTACCGGTGGAACAACAACCGATAACGGTACAAATACGGATACTGCCGATGCGGATAACAGGGATACGGGTGCTGTTGGCGAAACAGCGGATGATATCGAAGATACCCTAACCGGTGATGATACGGATGACAATAACGGAACCGGCACAACAGGTACTACTGCTAACGGCAACAATGGTAACGGTACGGATACAACAGGTACTACCGGCAACGGTACGGGCACAACGGGTACTGCTAACGGTACAGGCACCACTAATACGAATGGTTGATCAGGCAGTACGGCGTAGACAGACGTTACTAATTCTTAAATAAAAATTTGATAGGCAGGTACATTGTATCTGCCTATACTATTAAATATTTTTTTCTATAATAAAGCCTTCCCGGTATGCCTTTAACAGATTTTCCAAATCTTTTATATTTTCTCTAATTCCTCTGCCGATATCCGTATCAGCCACTCTTACCCTGTCAGAGGCGGTTTCTACAATTACAGAGTCCGAATGAATATCCGTTTCCTTTGTAATGGCTGCTTCTAAGGACTCAAAAGGTTCATGGGCCACTAAGCGGAGACCATGGGAATTGGAAATAAGAGTATATCCTGCAATTCCTGTCTTAGCCTGATACGCTTTGGAAAAACCTCCGTCTATTATCAACAGCTTACCTCCGCATCTTATCGGAGATTCTCCTTTTTTTTGCTCAATGGGAATATGTCCGTTAATGATATGGGAATTTTCCGCGTCCAGACCAAATTCCACTAAAATTTTGTTTAAGGTTTCTTCATTATCCGTCAAGGAATAATATGGATTCTTTTTCTCCTTATGGCTTTCTTTATCCTTAATTAAATAGCGTTCAAAGGTGGCCATTTTATCCTTTCCAAATACGGGAGAATTTTGATTTTCCCATATGTACCAAAGAATATCCTGCCCTTTTAAATGCTCCGTTTCGTCATTAATGGCATAATAACCCTTTCTGGCATAATTATCCAATGTGTCATATAAAGCCTTTCCGCTATATTTTTTACCGAAAATATTCACTTTCTTAAATTCACCGTTTTCATCCAAAGGCACACATCCATGATACAGCAAATTGGAATTATATACTTTATACAGACTTCCCTTTGAAAATAGAAAGCGTACATGCTTCTGCAGCTTTTCACATCTAAGGAAGGCAGTCCGCAATCTTTCCATTAACTGCGCCTCTTCGGAGGTTAATTCATAGGGTGCGTCTTTGTTAACAGTAGGAAAATTCGTATCCAGAATCTCATATTTTCTGCCGTCAACCGTTACCGTTTTATTTTCATAATCAATCTTGTCCAATAACAATCTGTTATTCATTTCGAATTCCGGGCGTCTCATTATAATCTGCCCCTCCAGCTTAAACTGTATTACGGATATGGCCTTATGCATTTTTGTGTCAATCCCCAAATCCTTGGTATTATAATTCGTGTTATAGGATATGGTAAAGCAGGAACAGGGGTCATCCTTATAAGTATCCATAGCAAATGTGGCTAAGGGAATCAGGTTAATGCCGTACCCCTCCTCCAGCGTATCCAGATTTCCGTATTTTGCGGACATTCTAAGTACGTTGGCAATACAGGCCAGCTGCCCGCTGGCAGCCCCCATCCATACAACATCATGGTTTCCCCATTGAATATCAATGGAATGGTATTTGCACAATTTATCCATGATAACATGCGGCCCCGGCCCTCTGTCATAGATATCCCCCACTATATGCAGATGATCGATTACCAGCCTCTGAATTAAATTACTGATAGCTATGATAAATTCCCTGGCTCTTCCAATACGGATTATGGTATTTATAATTTCATTATAATAAGCTTCCTTATTCTGTACTTCAAATTTTTCTGTAATAAGCTCTTCAATTATATAGGCGAAGTCTTTCGGTAAGGCTTTTCTTACCTTAGATCTGGTATACTTGGAAGCGGCTCTTCTCGTAATCTGTACAAGCCTGTGAAGTATTATTTTATACCAGTCTTCTATATTTTCTTCCTCTTTTAAAACCAATTCCAGTTTTTGCTGCGGATAATAAATCAGGGTAGCCAGACTTTTTTTATCCTTCTGGCTTAACGAATTTCCGAATTCATCGTTAATTTTCCTTTTTACGGCTCCGGAGCCATTCTTCAATACATGAATGAACTGTTCATACTCCCCGTGTATATCCGTTAAAAAATGCTCGGTACCTTTCGGCAGATTCAATATGGCCTGAAGATTTATAATTTCCGTTGATGCCTCTGCAATAGTAGGATATTGATTAGCTATACTCTTTAGGTATTTTAACTCTACTTCATTCATCTTAACCCCCATAATTGGAATACAGGCTGAAAGCTGTCATTTAGATTTCCGAATTTCTGCTTATTACATGACTCATATTGTATAAACCGGCCTTTTGAAATGCTAAAAATTTAGCCGCCTCCACGGCTCCCTTACCGAAGATAGCCCGTGAGTATGCCGTATGCTTAATTTCAATCACTTCATCTTTGCCGGCAAAAATGACTTCATGCTCACCTACGATAGTTCCGCCTCTAACCGAATGAATTCCAATTTCTTTTTTTTCTCTTTTTATACGTTCTTTAGTTCTATCATACTTATATTCATACTTATAATCAAGTTTATTTTCGAGTACTTCATTTATGGAATCTGCCAGCGCTAAAGCCGTTCCG
>CAMJWQ010000417.1 GCA_946409475.1 uncultured Lachnospiraceae bacterium | reverse complement strand
ATATAATCAAATATCTTTTTATTTATTTCATATAAATTTAATTTTTATAATAAATATTTATGAAATTATTTATTAATGCGGATTGTTTTTTATCATTGCCATTATGGCGGCGATATCCTATAATGGAATCATCTGTCGGATACTGGTGTTATCTGTCGTGACAGGCATTGTTCTTGCCGTAATAAAGAGTGTTACATAAATAATATTTGTTATCATAAATAGAATAAGAAAGCAGTGAAATTGTGGATCGGGAAAAGGAACTAAGGGAAAGAAAAGCCGGGAGCAGCATAAGCAGACAGGAGTTTTACAGAAGAAAATTAAAGAGAAGGCGAAGAATCCGGAGAAGGAAAATCATAATAGGAGGCAGCCTTTTATTATTTCTGTTAGTACTGTTATATGGTATTTTACATAGTAACCTGCTTCAAAGGCTGTCGGGCTTAGATGACAGAATCATAATAGTGATTGATCCCGGACACGGGGGAGATGATCCGGGAGCAAATTACGGTGAGGTCAGAGAAAAGGATATCAATTTGGAAGTAGCCTTATCGTTAAGGGATTATTTAGAGAAAAATAAAGAATATAAGGTGATATTGACAAGAAAAAAAGACGTGACGGTGGAATTATATGATCGTTCAAAGCTTGCCAATGATAAAGAGGCAGATATTTTTATCAGCCTGCATTGCAATGATTTATCCGGCGGAGAACAGGCAGACGGTATCGAAACATACTATACGTTTGATGAAGAAGAAAGCATGCGGCTTGCGACCTGCTTACAGGAAAAAATAATAAGTGAAACAGGGGCAAAAGACAGGGGGATCCGTACGGAGGATTTTGCTGTCATAAGAGAAACCGAAATGCCTGCCGTCCTGGTGGAAATGGGATTTTTAAGTGATGCGCAGGAAAAAGAGAAGCTGCTGGATGCAGGATACCAGGAAAAAATTGCAAAGGCGATAGCAGACGGAGTGACAGATTATTTAAATCAGGTATAAAATTACCATAATTTCTGTTATAATTAATACAACCATAAATTTTGTTATATGAATAAACATGTGGAATAAGGAGGCAGGTTTAAGGAGATGGAAAAAATGAATGAGAATTTGGAACGGCTGCATTTAAATGATGGCAACAGTGTACCGAAAATCGGTTTTGGCATTTATAAAATTAAGGAATCGGAAATGGAGGAAGCCATAGGAACCGCCTATCGTACCGGTTACCGCTTGTTCGATACGGCATCCTTCTATGAAAACGAAGCATTTCTCGGTAACGCCATTCGAAAATCAGGAATAAAAAGAGAGGATATTCAGATTGCCACAAAAGCCTGGCCTACGGAAATGGGATATGATGAAATTAAAAATGCATTAAAAAGAAGCTTACAAAAATTACAGACAGATTATGTGGACATATATTTTATCCATTGGCCGGTCAGGGATGCTGAAAAAATGTCGGAAACATGGAGAGCTATGGAGGCGATGAAAAAGGAAGGCTTAATACGCTCCATAGCAGTCTGCAATTTTAAGAAGCACCATTTCGATGCCCTTATGAAAGGAAATAAGTATCTGCCGGTCATAAACCAAATTGAACGGCATCCCTTGCTGACCCAGAAAGAAATGGCAGCTTACGGCAATAAGCATCATATTGTGACGGAAGCCTGGTCACCCTTAATGAGAGGTAATAAAGTATTCCAACTGGAGATTATAAAAAAACTGGCTGAAAAATATGAGAAAACACCTGCACAGATCATTCTGAATTGGAATATCATGCAGGGCATTCTGCCCATACCTAAATCCGTTACGCCGTGCAGGATAGAAGAAAATTTTCATTCCCTGGATTTTGCATTAACGGAAGAAGAGTGCAGGGAAATAGATGCTCTTAACCGCGATGAACGTTCAGGAGATGATCCGGATAATTATCCTTTCGATAAGAAATAAAGGGATGGAAAAGAAGATAAAAAGGCCGAAAAGCAAATTCCCATGGGGGATTGTTTTCAGCCTTTTTACGTATAAGAAATAGAAAATACTATTCAGAGCAATCGTTATGAACGGCATCTCTTAAAAAAGCGGCGCATCCCTTTACCTTAGCATCATAATAAGCCGTAAAACGTTCATCTGCCACATACATTTCCACTAAATTCTTATGAGCTTCTTTGGAATACTGTTTCCAGGTATAGGAAAGCCATTTCTTATGAAGGGAAGCAATTTTCTTACCCTCTTCACTATCAGGAAGAACATGGTTAATTACGGCTTTTTCTAAAGCCTCCCGAATGGTTTTGCCTAATGCTTCCATATCCCCGTATTCCTTTTGTGTTATGCTGAGAAGTTTGGCATTGCTTTCCTTTACCACATCTTCGCCAAATTTTTCACGTATTTCTTTTCCGTAGCTTTTTTCATTTTCCTTTATGAGCTTATGCTTGAGGCCTTCAAATTTTTCCTGATCAGACATTTTTCTTTTCCCTTCTTCTTCTAATATTGTTTTGGTAACATTCTTAATCAGGAGGTCTACCCGGGTCTGTTTTTCTTTTAACGCCTTTAAATGTCCGGTAAGAGCTTCCAGGCGGTTAAAATCTTTTTGATACAGTATTTTTTTGATTTGGAGTAATTCCAACCCCAGCTCTTTATAAAATAATATCTGCTGCAGCATATTGACTTCCTTCGAACCGTAAATCCGGTATCCGGAAGAATTAATCCGGCATGGCTTTAATAAATCGATTTCATCATAATATCGAAGAGTCCGTGCACTGACTCCCGCTAATTTGCTAAGACCTTGTATGGTATATTCCATATTGTTCACCTCCTGAAGCTACTATAAGGGCTGCCGTAA
Source organism: uncultured Lachnospiraceae bacterium (assembly GCA_946409475.1). Lineage (GTDB taxonomy): Bacteria > Bacillota > Clostridia > Lachnospirales > Lachnospiraceae > CAMJWQ01. The sequence continues at coordinate 160 of CAMJWQ010000417.1, read as the reverse complement.
CGGTAATGTCAAGAGTTTTATTGACACTGGCTTATTTTACCTGCTTTTAACCCGATTTCTATATTAGAATTTACAATTCCCTCCTATAATTCAGGTCATAAGTTAACAAGGAAACTTGTTTTCGAGCTTATCGGAAGTATCTTTTACTTCTGATATAAAA
>CAMJWQ010000416.1 GCA_946409475.1 uncultured Lachnospiraceae bacterium | reverse complement strand
AATAGAAGAAGTGGGTTCATCCATAACTAAAATTTTTGAATTACAGGAAATAGCTTTTACAATCTCAACCATCTGCTGCTGCGCTATGGTAAGCTTTCCTACTAATGTTTCTGCGTCTATATTCATATCATAAGCATCTAATAATTCCTGTGCTTCTTTATTCATTTTCACTTTATCAACAAATTTTCCCTTTTCAGGCTCTCTTCCAAGGAAAATGTTTTCTGCTACCGTCATATAAGGAACTAATACTAATTCCTGATGTATAATGGCAATACCATTATTCTGTGCATCCTTTACCCCATTTATTGCTACTTTATTACCTTCTATATAAATATCACCCTGGTCGGGTATATAAATTCCTCCAAGTACCTTAATTAGCGTTGATTTACCGGCTCCGTTTTCTCCAAGCAAAGCATGAACTTCTCCTTTTTCCAAGGAAAAGTTTACGGAATTTAAGGCATAGACCCCGGGAAAAGTTTTATGAATATTTTCCATTACCAATAGTTTATTATCTTTCATAAAATCACCCTGCTTTTTATATTGTTTAAAAAGTGCCGGCTCCCCAGGGGGGGAGCTAGGCACACATAAATTTTTATTGCCAGCCATCTGTTCCGTAATCAGCAACGTTATCAGATGTAATCAAGAATGTATCTACCGGATATCTGTCGTCCACTTTTTCTCCTGCAAGATAAGCATACATTACTTCAACGGATTTTTTAGCAATACCGATAGGAGATTGCGCTCCTGTACCTTCGATCAAGGAATCTCCGGAAGCTAATTCCGCTTTAATATCAGGTGACCCGTCAACTCCGTAAATAAGTACATCTGTCATTCCTGCCGCATTTGCTGCTGCTAAAGCGCCAAGTGCCGTAGGATCATTTCCGCCGAAAATAGCAACGGCATCACTGTTAGCCTGTAATAAATCTTCGCAAATGCTCATGGATTGTTCCAAATTACCTTTTGCATCCTGCTGAGCTACGATGGTAAAGCCTTTTCCGTCAATGGCGTCTAAGAAACCGTTTGTTCTGTCGGTTATAGAGTTCATGGTAGGAGAATCCAATACGATGATATTACCTCCGTCCGGGCATTTTGCAACCAAATCTTCACCACAAACATAACCGGCATTATAGTTATCCGATCCTACGTAAGAATTAACATAAGATAAATCAGCTACTTCCGTATCAAAGTTAATGATAGGGATACCTGCTTCCTTTAACATATCAAGCGCAGGTAAAATTCCCTCTGCTTCTGCAGGATTTAAGAAAATAGCGTCAATTCCCTGTGTAATCATATCTTCTATTTGCGTGATTTGAAGTGAAACATCATTTGCAGGATCAGTTGAAATCAAGGTGTCACCATTTGCTTCTACTTCTTCACGAATGGTTTGCTCTAAAATAACAAAAAATGGATTGGTTCCATCCATACAGGTATAACCAAAAGTATATCCGCCTTCCGGTCTTTCCCCTACCGCTTCTTCTGCTTCATTAACAGCATCTTCAGCAGTTTCTGCCGCAGCATCATCTGTTGCTGTTTCTTCCGTAGCCGTTTCTTCCGCAGCTGTTTCTTTTGAACCGCAGCCGGCAAGAAGTGCACTTAACATTGCTACACTAAGTAAAACACTTAATAACTTTTTCTTCATACTATACCTCCATAAAATATTTATTACTTTTTCATCATATAGAATACGGTTTATTTCATCACCTATAGTTTGTAATAAAAAACGCATTACAAATGTAATATTTTTTATTACAAATGTAATACGCAGTATCTCATTATTATTTATTTTCTTATGTACCGAAATAATATCCCGGCCTTTATGATTATAAGGAAGCAAATTGCACGCAGCCTGCCTTATGCCTTCGCGCAAAAAGACAGGGTAAGCCGCCGCATCCGGCCTTACCCTGTCTTTTTGTTTATTGTATATAGTGTGGCATTTAGAAATTTACATCTTCTCCGTAAAAGCAGGCTTTCAATAATTTTTCCATTTCATCCTGAGCCGGTATTCTTGGATTTGATCCGGTGCAGGCATCACCGATTGCTAATTCTGCGACTGCCGATAGTTTATCCATGAATTCCTTTTCATCAATGATACCATCCTCATATTCTTTGATTCCGTCAGGAATATTCAGATTTCTATTCATTTTCTTTAACTCTTTAACAAGAGCATCCACTAACCCGGATGCTGAACTTCCTTCTAATCCAATATGTTTTGCAATTTCCGCATATCTTTCTGCGGCTTCCGCATTTTTAGCATTGAATTGAATGACTCTTGGCAAATACATCGCATTGGCACATCCATGTACGATATGTCCGCCGCTGTAGGCTGCACCCGTCTTATGAGCCATGGAATGTACGATACCAAGTAATGCGTTGGAAAAAGCCATACCGGCAAGACATTGTGCATTATGCATTCTCTCGCGGGCCACTTTATCCCCTTCATAGGATTTTTGCAGATATTCATGTGTCATTTTTATAGCGTGAAGTGCCAAAGGATCCGTATAATCGCAATGCAGTGTTGACACATAGGCTTCAATAGCATGGGTCATGGCATCCATACCGGTATGTGCGGTTAATTTAGGCGGCATGGTTTCTGCTAATTCAGGATCTACGATTGCCACATCCGGAGTAATGTTAAAGTCAGCCAAAGGATATTTAATACCCTTTTGATAATCCGTAATAACACTAAAGGCTGTTACTTCCGTAGCTGTTCCGGAAGTAGAGGGAATGGCACAGAATTTTGCTTTCGTACGGAGTAATGGAAAATTGAAAGGAACTATTAACTGTTCAAAAGTAGTTTCCGGATATTCGTAAAAGGCCCACATAGCCTTTGCGGCATCAATAGGCGAACCGCCGCCCATGGAAATAATCCAGTCAGGTTCAGCCTTGCGCATAAGCTCCGCACCTCTCATTACTGTTTCCACACTCGGATCAGGTTCTACATTTTCGAATAATTCCACTTCCATTCCCGCTTCTTTTAAG
>CAMJWQ010000415.1 GCA_946409475.1 uncultured Lachnospiraceae bacterium | reverse complement strand
TCATATGTGTATAAGATACAGGGATATGGGAGCAGATGCGGCAGGAACCGCTTTCGTAGAGGGAGAAGTGGATGCAGCGGTAACCTGGGAACCGTGGCTGACCAATGCAGGGGAAAGAGAAGGCGGACATTTGCTGGTATCCAGTGCCGATTATCCCGGAACAATTGTAGACGTGGTGTCCTTTAATCAAAAATTTGTAGATGCAAATCCGGAGGCTATTAAAGGATTATGTCAGGCGTGGTTTGATGCAGTTGCTTTCTATAAAGAAAATCCTGAAAAAGGGAATAAAATTATGGCAGAAGGCCTGGAAATTACTGAGGAAGATGTGGCCGGGATGGTAACCGGTGTTACCTTCTATGGAGAAGAGGAAAATGCTGCTTTATTTGATGAATCAAAAGAGGGAAATCTTTATGAAGTAGCTGACAGAGCGGCTTCCTTCTGGCTGAACCTTGGTATTATGGAGAAAGAAATTGATGCAAAGGAATTATTGTCAGCAGAATATATCAAGTAATTAGATATTACATAAGGGTGTAGTGCGGCTGATATTCTTACGGAACCGGAGCGGAGCACCGAAATTATACAGCTCTGATTTTGAAGTGTGACGCTTCCGGTTATAAGAAAGGAAAGACGGGTGATAGTATGATGAGTTTTACAAAGGATTTATTTGGACTGAAGGGTAAAGTGGCCATGGTCACCGGTGGTGGAAGCGGATTAGGTCATGGTTATTCCGTCAATTTGGCAAGAGCAGGTGCGGCGGTAGCATGTTTTGGACGCAGTTTGGAACCCCTTGAAAGAACAGTAAAAGAAATCAAAGAAGAGGGCGGAGAAGCCATAGCTTTACCCGGCGATATCACTGAGGTGTCGCAGATTGAAGAAGCGATGTCAGCAATCGTAAATAAGTATGGAAAAATGGATATTTTAATAAATAATGCAGGAACGGAAATAGCAGAGCCTGTATGTGAGGTAACGGAAGAACATTTTGCAGAAATCATAGATGTAAACGTAAAGGGGACTTTTATGGCAGCAAAAATAGCTGCAAAGTATATGAAAGAACAAAAAGCAGGAAAAATCATAAATATTGCCTCCTTAGGAAGCTTCATAGGACTGGCGGAATCGACAGTATATTGTTGCTCGAAAGGTGCGGTCATGCAGTTTACGAAAGCTCTTTCTTTAGAACTGGCCCCCTTTCAAATACAGGTGAATGCCATTGCACCGGGTTATTTTCTGACGGAAATGACAAAACCCTTTTTTGAAGACGAAAAGCATAGTGCTTGGATATTGGAACGAATTCCCTTAGGAAGAATCGGGACAGAAGAAGACCTGGCAGGAACGGCGATCTTTTTATCCTCTAAGGCTTCGGATTACATAACGGGACAAACCTTCATTGTAGATGGCGGTTGGCTGGCCGGTTAGGAGAAAATTATGAATGCGGTACGTTTTTATGGAATACAGGATGTCAGATTTGAAGAAATACCAAAACCCATACCGAATAAAGATGAAGTACTTATTAAAGTGATGTACGCCGGTATCTGCGGTTCTGACTTACATATTTATCATAAAGGAATGTTTATTTTGCATATACCGGAGACCATGGGACATGAATTTGCCGGTATCATAGAAGAGGCCGGTGCTTCGGTAAAGGATTGGAGAGTGGGTGACAGGGTTTATGCAAACCCTATGGTTCCCTGCATGGTGTGTGCCAGCTGTCTTGCTAAAAGCTATAATACCTGTGAAAAGCTTAGCTTTATCGGAGAAATTTCACAAGGTTGTTTTGCGGAATACATTTGCCTGCCAAAGGATAAATTGATTTCCATTCCCATGGAGGGAGATTTAAAACCCTATGTTTTATGTGAGCCGTTAGCCGTCGCGCTCAATATATGCAGACGGGCCAATTTTCAACGGGAAGATAAAGTGGCTGTTTTAGGAGCGGGTCCTATTGGGTTGCTGCTTATGCATGTGTTAAAAAAAATCCGTCCGGTTTCCTCCGTCACGGCTTTGGATATATCGGAGGAACGTTTAAAAATGGCACAGAAAGCCGGTGCCGATAACTGTGTCGGGAATGCGGAGGAATTGGCAGACGATTACGATAAAATAGTGGATGCGGCGGGAGTGGAAACCACTTTAAAAGCAGCCGTCACCCATACGAAAGCAAACGGTTTCATCTATGTAGTCAGCATCTTTGAAAAGGATTTTCACTTTCCCATTAACGACATAGTCGCTAAGCAGCTTTCCGTAGTTGGCTGTAATGTATATGAAAAGGAAGATTTGGAAACAGCGGTAAAGGTAATTTGGGAAGGCAGGTTAAAGCCGGATTTTGTAATTACTCATGAATTCCCTTTAAAAGAGGCTAAGGAAGCATTTTCCCTGTTGGCGGGAGGAGAAAAAAAAGCCTCCAAGGTGGTATTAAAACCGTAAGAAATAAATAGGAGGAATAGGATGACTAAGAAAAAATATACCCATTATTCCATAGGCTCTTTTATCACCATTATGGTCGTTTGGTGCCTATTGACCTACACCGGCTATTTAAAGGCCATGTATCTGCCGACACCTACGGCAGTGCTGCAGGCCATAGCCGATATGTATCAGGATGGTTCCTTATGGACCAATATTGGCTTTAGTATTTACCGTATTGTTATCGGCTGGGCAATCTCTGCACTTCTTGCTTTACCCATAGGTATGATGACAGCTACTTCAAAGAAAATCAGTGCGGTTTTTCAACCGGTAACGGAATTTGCACGTTATCTGCCTGTAACCGCTTTGGTACCGTTAACGATCATTTATTGCGGTATCGGTGAAAATCAAAAATTTGCCATCATATTTTTAGGTACTTTTTTTCAGTTAGTATTGATGGTGAATGATACGGTTTCAGGAGTGGATAAAAATTTATTAAATGCCGCCAAGACCTTAGGTGCCAATACCCTGCAAAAATATACCTTGGTACTCTTTCCCGCTTCTTTGCCGGGAATCATGGATGCTTTCCGTTTGACCATCGGCTGGGCATGGACCTATCT
>CAMJWQ010000414.1 GCA_946409475.1 uncultured Lachnospiraceae bacterium | reverse complement strand
GTAATCATACTTTTTAGAGATTTCATCATAGCCTCTCCTTACAACAGGCAGGGCGACGGGATTTCCCTCCATCTGCGATGCCAGATGGGGCGACACGGCATTTTCATATACATATGGGCACATCTCCTCCAGGGGCTGATTAATGCCGGATATATCGTTCACATATTTTGCATCTCCCGGAATCAGTTTACCCTCGGCATCCCTGTCATTTCCACTCATGGCCGCTTTATAATAAGCTGCTCTTAATCCGGCGTCCTTTAATTTTTTTACCATCAAACCGGCAACAAACGTTTTTCCGATATCCGTTCCCGTACCGGTAATAAATAAGCCTTTACTCATTTTTCACCTCATATTCTAATGCCTATCCTCTTGCTTCTCTCATATTCGCTAACAACGGTTTTATTTTTTTTGCCAGAAATGCTGCCAGAATACATAAACAAATATCTCCGGGAACGGCCAGAATAAAGCAGTATAAAAACAAGGGCCCTATTCCAATGGGCGTATGTATGACGAAATTACTGATCATATAAAAATAAAGCATTCCCATGCCATAAACGATGGCCAGCCCCGTAAAATTTGCCAGTAAAAGTTTCCCAATGGAAAGCTTTTTGCTTCTTTCCACTATTTTTCCCGTACAATAACCGGCAGCCAAAAATCCGATAATGTAGCCGAAGCTTGGCTTTATTATGTACCAAAATCCTCCGCCTTCCGAAAAAACCGGCAATCCTGAAAGACCTAAAATAATATAAACCGCTATGCTGACAGCCCCCAGCCTGGAGCCTAACAATAATCCTGCCAGCATGGTAAACAAAAATTGCAGTGTAAAAGGTACAACCGGTATCGGAATCTTAATAAAGGCACCTACCGCAATCAGTGCACTAAACAGCGCACACATAATCATATCTTTTGTTGTGGTATTTCTCATTTTTTCACTCCATTGTTAACCATTTTAAAATTATAGTTAACATTTTACCAGATTTTACACATTTGTCAACCAAATAATATATTTGGTTGACAAATGTGTCTCACTTAAACTCATCCGTACTGTTTTTCATCAATTCTTATATGGGAGGAATCTTCTTTGTACTTTTTTATCTGCTTTTGTGCACCTTTCTCCAAAGTATTGCACAGGCCCTCCTTTATTGCTAACATTAAGAGAAGCAAATAACCGAAAGGAGGACTGTTATGATTATTATAAAAGCAAAAGATTATCAGGATATGAGCCGTAAGGCTGCCAATATGATATCGGCCCAGATAATCATGAAGCCTGATTGTGTTTTGGGATTGGCTACCGGTTCCACACCTCTGGGCATTTATTCCCAGCTAACCGACTGGTTCCGAAAGGGAGATCTGGATTTTGCGAAGGTATCCACCGTAAACCTGGACGAATACCGGGGGCTTCCAAGGGAGAGTAAGCAAAGCTATTACTATTTCATGCACGAAAATTTCTTCCGGCATATTAATATACGAAAAGACAGTACCATCATTCCAAACGGCCGAGATATGAATATCTCCTCGGCTTGTGAGGCACATGAACAGGCAATTCAAAGCCTGGGCGGTGTCGACCTGCAGTTACTGGGGCTTGGCTATAACGGCCATATCGGCTTTAATGAACCCGGCGAAGCTTTTGAAAAAGAAACACATTGTGTCGATTTGACACCATGTACCATAGATGCCAATGCCAGGTTTTTTGCTTCCCGGGAGGATGTCCCCACCCAGGCTTACACCATGGGTATTAAATCCATCATGCAGGCCGGGAAAATACTGATAGCCGTCAGCGGAGAAGACAAAGCGGAAATAACGGCAAGAGCCTTCTGGGGGCCTGTTACTCCCAAGGTACCGGCCTCCATCCTGCAGATGCACCCTGACGTAACCCTCATTGCAGATGAAGCTGCCCTGTCCCTGTCACCTGTAACCGTCAAACAATAACCGCAGCTTCCGGTAATTTCGCAGCTTCCAAAAATAGGATACCGGATACGGAAAGGAGTTCACATGATTATTAAAAATGCAATGGTCTTCACTCTGGAAAAGGGATTTATTCAGAAGGATATTTTTATTGATAAGGGGTATTTTTCCGACCATTCCTCCGATGGCGGGATTCTGGATGCCCAGGGCGGTTATCTGATACCCGGATTAATCGATATTCATTTTCATGGCTGTACAGGTTATGATTTTTGCGACGGCACAGCGGAAGCTATTGAAAAAATAGCGGAATACCAATTACAAAAGGGTATTACCTCCATTTGTCCTGCGACCATGACCCTGCCTGAAGATAAATTGAGCGCCGTCTGTAAGAATGCTGCCGATTACCTTACCTCCCGCCCGGCTAAAAAGGGAGCCAGATTGTGCGGAATCCATTTAGAGGGCCCATTTATATCACCTGCAAAAAAAGGAGCCCAGAATCCTTCTTATATTCAGGATCCGGATATGGATATGTTCCTCCGTCTGCAGAAAGCCGCCGGGGGATTAATCAAAATAATCACCCTGGCTCCGGAGCTTAAGAATGCCATGGACTTTATTGAACGGCTTTCTCCGTTTATACGTATTTCCCTCGGTCATACCGCCTGTGATTACGAAACGGCTCTTCAGGCCTTTCACAAGGGTGCGGGACAGATCACACATCTCTTTAATGCCATGCCCGGTTTTGCCCACCGTCATCCGGGTCCCGCCGGGGCCGCCTTTGATTCAAAAGAAGTAATGGCAGAGCTGATCGGTGACGGCATTCATATCAGTCCTTCCGCTTTTCGGGGAGCCTTTCAATTATTCGGTTCCCACCGCATCATACTCATCAGTGACAGCATGATGGCAGCGGGAATGAAGGATGGAATCTATACACTGGGCGGCCAGTCCGTTACTGTGAAAAAACATCTTGCCGCTTTAGAGGACGGGACCATTGCAGGCTCGGTAACCAATTTAATGGATTGCCTGTTAAATGCCGTGGACATGGGCATTCCCCTAGAAGCTGCCGTCCGGTGCGCGACCTTTAATCCTGCAAAAGCGATTGGTATCCACTCCCAAT
>CAMJWQ010000413.1 GCA_946409475.1 uncultured Lachnospiraceae bacterium | reverse complement strand
TAATAATACAAAGAGTAAACAAACAGAACAAACAAATCATGAGGAAACAGAACAAAATGTACAGGAAGAGGTTTCTGATATCACCGAGGATTACTATTCAAAACAGCTGGAACAACGATTAGAAGAGGTTCTTAAGGAGGTTGAAAATGTAGGAAACGTTAAAGTAATGATCACTCTTAAATCATCGAAAGAACATATAGTAGAGAAGGATATTCCGACAAGCCGAACAAGTATTGTGGAAACAGATAGTGAGGGGGGCAGCAGAACAACTACCGAATCTTCGAGTACGGAGGAAACCGTATACCAAACCGGAGAAGACGGTAAAACGGAGCCGTACGTCGTAAAGGAATTAGAGCCGGAAATAGAAGGGGTGCTTATTATTGCACAGGGTGGAGATAATCCCAGGGTAGTACAAAATATTTCGGAAGCTGTCCAGGCATTATTTTCCGTAGAAGCACATAAAATTAAGATAATGAAGATGAATCAATAAGGAGGGTGGAGCTTGAAAAACATATTTAAACGAAATCAGATAATTATTACGGCATTGGTAATCATGGTAGTGATAGCGGCTTATATCAATTTTGCCGGTTCAAGATTTAATGAAGAAGATTTAATAGCAGAAACAAGCGGCGAAATAGAGGAAGCTGTTGATACTACGGATATTTCTGAAGAAGATTTGATTGATTCTGATGGAGATATGAATATTGTAAGTTCGGAAGAAGAATTACTAACGGAAAACAGTGAAGAAGCAGACGAAGATACACAGGAAACAGAGTTGACGGAAATACCCAGCTTAGATTCGGATGCCGACGTAACGGATACAACAGAAACGCCGGGTGAGGCTGTATTTACAGGTGCTGCTTCCAATGTTGGATTTGCTTCGGAAGCCAAATTGGAAAAGGAGCAGGTAAGAGCTAAAAACAAAGAAATATATGAGGATATTATTAATAACGCAAATATCAACGATGAACAAAAGCAGGCAGCTATTGACGGTCTGATTACACTTACAGAGATTGCGGAAAAAGAAAATGCGGCGGAAATCATGTTGGAATCTCAAGGATTCTCAGAAGTGGTGGTTAGTATGACAGATAATACCGTTGATGTTGTCGTTAGCAAATCTGAACTTACGGATGCGAACAGAGCGCAGATAGAGGATATCGTGCAAAGAAAAACAGGTGTGGCAGTAGAAAATATAACGATTATTCCTATGGAATGACATAAAAAGGGGGAGATAAGAGAAAATCCGTATCTTCCTTTTTTTATGTCCGCTTTTGTCCATGCCTTGCCCGCTATGGCGAGGTACCTGTCAGCCATAGGAAACAGTTGTGATTACGGAAAGATTTGTGTATAATTAGAAATCATAGCAGATAAATATGGGAAGAATAAGAAAGGTAAGGGAGTGAAATCCTGTAAATATTCCGTTTATCAGAGAGCAATAAACAGGAGGTGGATGATGAAAAGAATTTTTCTGATTGTATTGGACAGTGTTGGGATTGGAGAGATGCCTGATGCAAAAGAATATGGGGATGAGGGAAGCAATACCTTAAAAGCCGCTTCCAAAAGCCAATACTTTTCCATGCCAAATTTAAAAAAAATGGGTTTATTTCATATAGACGGTGTAAAAATCGGAGACAGGGATAACAAACCTAATGCCGTTTATGCCAGAATGACAGAAAAATCAAAAGGAAAAGATACCACTATCGGACATTGGGAAATTGCGGGAATTTGGTCCGAAAGGCCTCTCCCCACCTATCCTGATGGCTTTCCCGAAGACATTTTGGATGAATTTAAAAAAATGACAAGCCGGGGGATATTATGTAATAAACCATACTCCGGTACGGAGGTGATTAAAGACTACGGAAAAGCGCATGTGGAATCGGGCGATTTAATTGTATATACCTCAGCTGACAGTGTATTCCAAATCGCAGCCCATGAAGAAGTGGTTTCTGTTGAACAATTATATGAATATTGCAAAATGGCGAGAAAAATACTGACAGGTGAGCATGGGGTCGGAAGAGTCATAGCAAGGCCTTTTACCGGAGAATATCCTAATTATGTAAGAACGGCCAACCGTCATGATTTTTCTTTAATGCCTCCTGATATCACTATGTTAGACCAGCTGCAGGAAAAGGGCTTTGAGGTCATTGCCGTTGGAAAAATAAAGGATATATTTGCGGGTAAAGGAATTACGGAGTTTGTCTATACAAAAGGAAATAAGGACGGTATTGAGAAAACACTGTCTTTTATGGATAGGGATTTTAACGGGTTATGCTTTATTAACCTGGTAGATTATGATATGCTCTACGGGCACAGAAATGATGTGGACGGATATGCCGGGGCATTGACGGAGTTTGATCAATATATCCCCGAAATAGTATCTAAATTAAGAGATGAGGATTTGCTGATGATTACGGCGGATCATGGCTGTGACCCTTCTACTGCCTCAACGGATCATTCCAGGGAATATACGCCCTTTATCATGTGGGGGCCGAAAATGAAGGCAGGTAAAAACCTGGGCACAAGGGATACCTTTGCGGATATAGGGGCAACGGTATTGGATTATTTTGGAATAAAGCCTAAAATTAAAGGATTATCTATGCTTACGGAGGAAGAATTTTGACTGATTTAACAAATGAAATAAAAAGAAGAAGAACATTTGCGATTATTTCCCATCCGGATGCGGGCAAGACGACGTTGACGGAAAAATTTTTATTATATGGAGGAGCCATTAACCTGGCAGGATCCGTAAAAGGAAAAGCCACTGCCAGACATGCCGTTTCCGACTGGATGGAAATTGAAAAAGAAAGAGGTATATCCGTTACTTCTTCTGTTCTACAATTTGAATATGATGATTTTTGTATCAATATTTTAGACACACCCGGACATCAGGATTTCTCGGAGGATACTTACCGGACCTTAATGGCAGCGGATTCGGCAGTTATGGTAATTGATGCCTCTAAGGGAGTGGAGGCGCAGACACGTAAATTATTTAAAGTATGTGTCATGAGGAATATTCCTATTTTTACCTTCATTAATAAGATGG
>CAMJWQ010000412.1 GCA_946409475.1 uncultured Lachnospiraceae bacterium | reverse complement strand
GTTTACGTATTAACAAAAGATGAAGGTGGACGTCATACTCCTTTCTTCAACAACTACAGACCGCAGTTTTATTTTAGAACAACTGATGTTACCGGTGTTTGTAACTTACCTGAGGGCGTGGAGATGTGCATGCCTGGAGATAACATCGAAATGACTATCGAATTAATTCATCCTATCGCTATGGATCAAGGTTTGACTTTCGCTATCCGTGAAGGTGGACGTACCGTAGGTTCAGGCCGTGTGGCTTCGATCGTTCAGTAATTAAAGTTTTATTATATAATAAAGCATGGAAATGCCCCTGGAGACTTCGGTTTCCGGGGGCATTTCGTGTTTCCCAATTGCAAAAGGGATATTGGAAGTATATGTGGTTCTTTGTCATTTTAGCATAAGGAAATATTTAAATAAATGAATAATTAAAAGTGTTCTTCCCGTTGTTTTTAGATTGATATAAGGCTTCGTCGGCAGTCCTGTACAGATATTTATAAGATACTCCGGAATGGGAAGTACATATAACGCCTCCTATACTTGCGCTGTAATTAAATTTTTTATTATTTTTATGGAGCTGGTCACGCAGCTCTTTACATAGTTTATTTCCTCTTTTCACAAAAGCATCAACAGTTGTTACATTGCTGATAAATATAATAAATTCATCTCCGCCGAGTCTTCCTAAAATATCATTATCTTCAATTTGATTCTTTAAGATATTGGCGATGCTTTTTAAAACCGTATCTCCGTAGGGATGGCCATAAGTATCATTTATGAGCTTAAAGTTGTCAATATCAATAATGAACAGTCCGAATAAGGAGTCGTGTGATATATTCTGCAGGCTCTTCTTAATTAAAACCTCAGAAGCGGAACGGTTATAAACCGTAGTTAATCCGTCATACAAAGCCCGCTCCGTCAGGTATTCCTTCTCCCTGTGAACTTTATCTATATTAACCATTTTACCTACGGTAGCTATGTACTTACCGGTCTCATCATAAAGGTTTTTTCCATAAATAGAGTACCAGACTTTTTCTTTTGAAATGGTTTTAATCTGCAATTCATAATAAATAATTTCCGTTTCGTTATCCTTTGCGGCTTCATAATTGCTAAGGAGGTTGGAATAGCTGTCATAACTAATAACGTTGAGCTTTTGCATTTGGTTTAAAAATTTGGAAAATTTATAAAAAACAGGATAGCAGCCAAAAACATCTGTGAATTTATCCGATAGCGTCAGCCTGTCCCGGACCGCATTATAGCGGAATATAATATCATTGGTGATGGAAGAAATAATATTAAGCTGTTCATAATTAGAAGCCAGCTTCAGCTGCGTCTTTTTCAATTCATCAATATTAGTGAATATACAGTAATATACAGGGTATTCATTGAATGTTTCCACCGATAACGAACCGTCTACCTTTACCCATACTATTTTACCGTCGATTTTTATCAATCGAATCTCACAGGTAAAGGTTTTACTGTTCTCCTGATAATTATGTATTAGATAATCCCTAAATTTATTGACATCTTTCTCATATACGGTTTCCAGTGTCGAGTTATTAATTAGATTGGAATAATCTCTTCTTGTATAGCCCAGCAAAGAAAAAAAGCTGTCATTACCATAGATAAGAGACAGATTATCATCTAAAGCTATTTTTCCGATTCCGGAAATTACATTATCAAAAAGTCTCTGTACCTTGATCAGCTGGGAGGATAGGGCTGCTATATTTAATTTATGCTTTGTAATGTCATGAAAAGAACAATAATAAACAGGATACCGTCCATTGTATAATTCATCCGTTTTCTTAATGCGGACAGAAACCCATTTGACGGACTGCTCCTTATCTGTCACGGATAATTCAAAATCGGCTGTTGAAACTGGTACGGAATTTTTGTCATAAAGCTGCATAATGATGAAGGATTGATTTTGCTTAGATAATAGAGTAAGAAGTTCATAATTCTTTTGAGAAAGATTTTCATCGGTAGTATTCATTAATTCATAAAAATATTGATTGGCATACAATAGCTTCAAATATCTGGTTAATGCGATTTTAGCAACAGCATTGGGAATGCATGACATATATGATTCAAAATCCATTTGGTCAATTTCCATAAGATCCCTCCCACCTTCCGGAAGCACCGCAAGGCAAAAATAAACCGTTAACAGTTACGGGAAGACAGATTTCTTCGGCTGAAACAATTCCCTGATACTTTGGCAGTAAAATACTTGACAGCATGTACGATAAAACAGCAGGTTGTAAGCCTGTTGTATAAGAATTAACCAGAAAAAAAAGAGGATTTGACGACAATATCTGAGAACAAAGCTGTATAAAAGGATAAATACTCTCTTCAATTTTCCAGGTCTCACCTTTTGGCCCTCTGCCATAAGAAGGCGGGTCCATGATAATGGCATCATAGACATTGCCCCTGCGGATTTCTCTTTCGACGAATTTGACGCAATCATCAACAATCCATCTGACGGGATGATTTTCAAGACCGGAGGCTTTTGCATTTTCCTTTGCCCATCCTACCATTCCTTTTGAAGCATCTACATGGGTAACACAGGCCCCTGCCTTTGCCGCGGCAAGTGTCGCGCCGCCCGTATAGGCAAATAAGTTTAATACCCTTATGTTACGTCCCGCATTTTTTATTTTATGGGAAAACCAATCCCAGTTAGCAGCCTGCTCCGGAAATAAACCGGTATGTTTAAAACGAAAAGGTTTTAAGTGAAAGGTCAAATCCTTATATTGGATTGTCCATTGCTCGGGTAAAGAAAAAAATTCCCATTCGCCGCCACCTTTGCTGCTTCTATGGTAATGGGCATTTGGGCATCTCCAACCGTCATGAATTCTTTCCGTATTCCAAATTACCTGGGGATCGGGACGTATTAATAAATAACTGCCCCAACGTTCCAGCTTCTCACCCTTTGACGTATCTATGACTTCATAATCTTTCCAATCAGCTGCTGACCACATGGTTAATGCCTTTCTCTTTCATAATTGTAGCAAATAAAATTATACTAATATTATAGGTTGACGTCAAGAATAGAATTATATTATAA
>CAMJWQ010000411.1 GCA_946409475.1 uncultured Lachnospiraceae bacterium | reverse complement strand
GATTTGAAAAATCAAATGAAAATTTTGATGAACTGAATCCGGAGCAAAAGCAGGAGGAAGTAAAAAATATCAAAAACGGTATTAATTTTGCTAAAAAAGTTTTGACGACCGGTGAATGTTCCGTACTTATACTGGATGAAATATTAGGTCTTTTGGATCAGAATATTATAAACATTGATGACATATGGTCGTTAATTAATATGAAGCCCAATGATGTGGATATTATTCTGACGGGGCGTTATCTGGAAAAGGGAATTTTTAAACTGGCCGATGAAGTTTCCAGTATAGAACCTATGAAATATTAGGTTTATGCAATTCACGTAAATGTTGACAAGGTATAAAAAGAATGCTAGTATGAAAGCATAAATTTAAGAAATTGATAGAGGTCGCGTTTTTCAATAGTAAGCTGCCGGATATGTTCAGGCATAAGTGATGGCAGCGGAAAGGGAATAACGCCGAAAGAGTGTAAGACCTGCAGTTTATACTCTTGGGCATATGGTGAATAATTATATGACTGTCATCGGTAAGATGGGGAGCTATCTAAAGTTAAGAAATGTTATTTTAACATGAAAATTTTTAGAGCCGACTCGTTTTGTCGGCTCTTTTTTCATCGTATGGGAAATTACGTCCTATACGATAAAACCCTCCGGGGGGGATGCACACGAATGCATTAAGGAAGATGTCACTGCGTGGCTGCATTCGGTTCGCAAAGTGTCTTCTCCCTCAAGAATGAGGGGGCAGGGGAGTTGAGAGTGCCGGAGGCACTTTGTTCCTTTATGGGAAAGACCCTGTTGCCAAATTGGTTTAGTAACATCATTAGTGTGTTAATACTATATTATATACCGGAAGTAAAATAT
This sequence comes from uncultured Lachnospiraceae bacterium, assembly GCA_946409475.1. Classification (GTDB taxonomy): domain Bacteria; phylum Bacillota; class Clostridia; order Lachnospirales; family Lachnospiraceae; genus CAMJWQ01. The sequence goes on along the minus strand of CAMJWQ010000411.1, from coordinate 2,196 downwards.
ATTTCCGGTAATACTTGAAAGCCCTGCTTTCTTGTCAACTTTACTAAGGAAAACAAAAGGAGGAAATAGTAATGTCTATTTTTACAGGCGCTGGTGTAGCGATTATTACACCGTTTAAAGATAATGGAGAGGTTAATTTCGAGAAATTAGGGGAGCTGATAGAGTTTCAGATAGCAAACGGAACCGATGCCATTATTATCTGCGGAACTACGGGGGAAGCATCTACCCTATCTCACGAAGAGCATTTGGAATGTATAAAATATACGGTTGAAAAAACAAATAAAAGAATTCCTGTTATAGCCGGTACGGGATCCAATTGTACGGAGACGGCAATCTATTTATCCACGGAGGCGGAAAAGTTCGGAGCTGACGGATTATTGCTGGTAACGCCTTATTACAACAAGGCAACACAGAAGGGCTTGAAGGAGCATTTTACGGATATAGCCAATGCTGTCAAGATTCCCATCATATTATATAATGTACCAGGCAGGACAGGATGCAATATTCTGCCCGAAACAGTAGTATCTTTAGCTGAAAATGTAAAGAACATTGCAGGCATTAAAGAGGCAAGTGGGAATATTTCCCAGGTGGTAAAGCTTATGTCCTTAGCCGGAGATAAAATAGATTTATATTCAGGCAATGACGACCAGATAGTACCATTAATGTCACTGGGAGGGAAAGGTGTAATTTCTGTTTTATCCAATATAGCACCTAAGGAGACACACGATATGGCAGCTAAATATTTAGAGGGGGATACACAGGGAAGCCTGGAATTGCAGTTAAAGGCTCATGAACTGGTTGATCAGCTTTTTTGCGAAGTAAATCCCATACCGGTTAAAAAAGCCATGAATTTAATGGGGATGGAAGTAGGCACTTTAAGAAGACCTCTGACGGAAATGGAACCCGCTCATGCCGAAAATCTAAAAAGAGCCATGATTGAGTTTGGAATAAAATTAAAATAGAAGTAATAACAGAGGACCCCCGCCTTATAGGCGGGGATTGTCTTGTAAGAAGAGATTTGTTATACTTTGGGTGTAAATGTGGAAAAATAAACGATAGATAAATGAAAGATAAGAATCGAAAGCGAGGAATGATAATGATTAAGGCTATCATGCATGGCTGTAACGGAAAAATGGGACAGGTAATATCCCATATTATAGAAGAAGATGATGCTATGGAATTAGTCGCAGGTATTGACTTGTTTGACGGGATTCAAAATTCCTACCCTGTTTTTAAAAGTATAAAAGAATGCGGCATAAAGGGAGATGTTGTCATCGATTTTGCCAATCCGGCAGCGGTTAAGGAGCTGCTGGAATACTGTATAAATACCAGAACGCCCCTGGTGCAGTGCACCACGGGATTAAATGAAGAGCAGAAGGATTTGGTAAAAAAAGCTTCTGAAAGCATTCCCGTTCTAAATTCGGCGAACATGTCTCTTGGAGTAAATACTCTTTTTTCCATCCTGAAGGAAGTGACTAAAATATTGGCTCCGGCAGGGTATGATATTGAAATTGTGGAAAAACATCATAATCAAAAAATAGATGCACCATCTGGAACTGCTAAATTATTATATGAAGTAATTGAAGAAGAAATTGGTGAAACAACACCAATATATGATCGTAGTGCTTTACATGAAAAGAGAACACACGATCAGGTTGGAATTCAAGCAATGCGTGGTGGAACAATCTTTGGAGAACATACAGTAATGTTTGCTGGAATAGATGAAATTATTGAAATAAAACATACAGCATTGTCAAAAGAAGTTTTCGTACAAGGGGCTATTAGTGCAGCTTATGCATTAAATGATAAAGAAAAAGGTCTCTATACATTAAAGACATTATACTAATCAGGGGGATTATATGGTATTACAAACAGAATTTGCACAAATTAAAAATAATAATTTATACATAGATGATGTTAAAGCTACTGATTTAGCTGAAAAATATGGAACACCACTTTATGTTATGAGTGAAGGGCATATTAGACATCAATTCAATAAACTTAAAACAAAAATGATTGACAAGTATGAAAATACTTTACCACTATTTGCTTCTAAATCATTTTCATGTTTGGCTATTTATAAAGTAGCTAAAGAATATGGAGTAGGAATTGACTGTGTTTCAGCAGGTGAGATTTCTGTAGCATTAAAAGCTGGATTTGATCCTAAGAAGATTTATTTTCATGGGAATAATAAAC
>CAMJWQ010000410.1 GCA_946409475.1 uncultured Lachnospiraceae bacterium | reverse complement strand
CGTTGCAGGCGGTAAGAGTTTCTCCGTCTTTCTACACAACCTCATTATTGACATTTATGATTATTTTATATTATGCTGAAAGCAATGTTATAAATGGATGCTAAAAGGCAGGAGAGATTATGTACCGTATTTTAATTGTGGAAGATGACATGACCATAGCCAATACCCTGAGAAATGAATTTGAAAAATGGGGCTATTATGCGAAGGCAATAGAGGACTTTCAAAATGTGATGGAAGGCTTTTATTCCTTTGAGCCCCATTTATTACTACTGGATATTGCCTTACCCTTTTATAACGGCTATCACTGGTGCGGTGAGATTCGAAAGACCTCCAAAATTCCCATTATCTTTTTATCCTCTGCGGGAGATAACATGAATATTGTCATGGCCATGAATATGGGCGGTGATGATTTTATCCCGAAGCCTTTTGATCTTCCTGTTTTAATTGCCAAGGTGCAGGCTGTGCTTAGAAGAACCTATTCCTTTCAGGGACAGACCCATGTTTTGGAACACAGGGGAGCTTTACTGGATATAGGAGAGGCAGCCTTTTATTATCAGGCAGAGAAGGCGGAATTGTCTAAAAATGAATTAAAGATTATAAGGCTGCTTATGGAGCATAAGGGCCATACGGTATCCAGGGAAGACCTGATGCAGTATTTATGGGAAAGCGACAGTTTTATTGATGATAATACCTTAACGGTAAATATGACAAGGATTCGTAAAAAATTAGAAGCATTGGGGCTGAAGGATTTTATCGTTACCAAAAAAGGGTTGGGATATATGGTGATGGAATGATGACGAAGATCAGAAATAAAATATCCGTATTAACGGCTTATGTAAGAGACAGACTATACGGAATCATAATATATATCACCTTTACTTTTATCTATTTTATTTTACATATTTTAAATCATTTACCCTTTTCTTATTTTCAATATTCTTTTCTGCTTTCTATGACCGTCGTTTTGTTATTCTTTTATATTGATTTTAGAGGCTATTTGAAAAGGCATCAAAAACTTATGGAAATGATCGATCAGGATATTTTTTCGCGCCAGGAACTGCCGGATGCAAAGAAGCTGATAGAAAGGGATTATCAGAGGCTGTTGATGAGTCTTTATGAAAATCAAACAGAGCTCTTATCGAAAGCCGATAGAAAAAGCACGGAAATGATGGAGTATTTTACCCTGTGGACACATCAGATCAAGGTTCCCATTTCGGCCATGAGACTATTGTTACAGATCAAGGAGGATTCCTTACAAAGGGAAGAGATACGTAAAGAGCTTTTTAAAATAGAGCAGTATGTGGAAATGGTGCTTCAGTATAGCAGAATGGAATGTATGTCACAGGATCTCATATTAAGAGAACATGACCTGTATGAGCTGGTGAAGCAGGCGGTAAAAAAGTATTCCCTGCTTTTTATCTATAATAAAATAAAGCTCAGGCTGGAAGATTTTACATGCCGGGTAATTACCGATGAAAAATGGCTGGTCTTCGTATTAGAGCAAATTATATCCAATGCCGTTAAATATACGAAAACAGGCAGTATTTCCATTTATATGGATTCCGCAGCACCTAAGACCCTGGTCATTGAAGATACGGGGATTGGCATTGAAAAAGAAGACCTGCATCGTATCTTTGAAAAAGGCTTCACAGGATATAACGGCAGGCTGGATAAGAAATCAACAGGATTAGGCCTCTATCTGTCCAGAGAAATACTGACAAAGCTGGCACATTCTATTCGTATTACCTCGGAAGCAGGAAAAGGAACAAAAGTCTATATTGATCTGCACAGAGAGTCTTGGGAATAAAGGGATGGACAAATATCGGTTTGTGATGCATGCCAATGTGACAAAACTGTAAGGTTAGGTTATGGACTGTAAGGTTAATCTATGGCAAACGAAATCCTCATAGGATAAAATAATGACTATACAAAAAATTCGGGCGGCAGCTGCATAGGATGAAAGGAAAATAGTCTTCCTGATGGTACCCGAATGTAACGGAGGTCAAAAGTATGCCATTATTAGAAGTAAAAAACGTAAAAAAAGTATATACCACCAGGTTTGGAGGGAATCAGGTTCAGGCTCTGAAAAATGTTTCCTTTTCCGTGGAGGAGGGGGAATATGCAGCCATTATGGGGGAGTCGGGTTCCGGTAAAACCACACTGTTAAATATTTTAGCGGCGCTGGATAAGCCCACCAGTGGAGATGTGATGTTAGGGAATAAGAATCTGGTAACAATAAAGGATTCAGAGATCAGTACCTTTCGCAGGAAGCAATTGGGGTTTGTTTTTCAGGATTTTAATCTTTTGGATACCTTTTCCATTAAGGATAATATACTCCTGCCGCTGGTATTATCCGGAACTCCCTATGGGGAGATGGAAGAACGTATGATTCCCATTACTAAGAGGTTAGGTATTTATGAGCTTCTTGCCAAGTTTCCCTATGAAGTGTCAGGCGGTGAAAAGCAGAGGGCTGCTGTTGCCAGAGCCTTAATCACCCATCCGAAGCTTATTTTGGCCGATGAGCCTACAGGCGCATTGGATTCCAAGGCTTCCGCACATTTAATGAGGCTCTTTACTAAAATCAACGAGGACGGACAGACCATTCTTATGGTTACCCATAGTATAAAAGCTGCCAGCCACGCAGGAAGGGTACTGTTTATCAAAGATGGGGAGGTCTTTCATCAGATTTACAGGGGGAATATGAATAGCGATGCCATGTATCAGAAAATTTCGGATACGCTGACCGTTATCACGACAGGGGGTGACGGTGTTGAATAAGGTATTTTATCCTAAATTTGCCCTTACTAATTTAAGAAAAAACAGGGCAACTTATATTCCTTATCTTATTACCAGCATCTGTAGCGTCGCAGTTTTTTATATTATCCATGCAATATCCGTTAATAAAGGCCTGTACGATATTCACGGCGGAGATGATTTCGCAAGGATCCTCCATGTGGGAAATTACGTAATCGGGATTTTTTGCTTTATTTTTTTGTTTTATACAAATAGTTTTTTGATTAAAAGAAGAAAAAAAGAATTGGGTCTATATTGTATATTAG
>CAMJWQ010000409.1 GCA_946409475.1 uncultured Lachnospiraceae bacterium | reverse complement strand
CGCCATTAAGTCTCGGGAACGACGTTCGCACTAAGCTCGAAAACACCTCGCTAAGTGCTCACAGTCATTCCTCAACCGCGATACCCATGCTTCTTGCTGTTCCGGCTATCATGCTCATGGCAGATTCCAGGCTGGCAGCATTTAAATCAGGCATTTTGGTTTCTGCTATTTCCTGTAATTTTGCTTTTGAAATAGTAGCAACCTTTGTTTTATTAGGTACTGCAGATCCTGATTTTAAATTGCAGGCTTTCTTTAACAGAACAGCGGCAGGCGGAGTTTTTGTAATAAAGCTGAAGCTTCTGTCCGCATATACGGTAATAACAACGGGTATGATTAAGTCTCCCTTATCTGCAGTTCTTGCATTAAATTGCTTCGTGAATTCCACGATGTTGACACCGTGCTGTCCCAATGCGGGTCCAACCGGCGGAGCCGGTGTAGCCTTTCCAGCAGGTATTTGTAATTTAATATATCCAGTTACTTTCTTTGCCATTTTTGGCACCTCCTAAATATTGTGGTAGTGGCGGGTTCTTCCCTCCCACGATCCGGAATGCCCGGACGTTTGACTTACATCTTTTTAATTTCCGTGAAGCTGATTTCCACAGGTGTTTCACGGCCAAAAAGCTCAACGTTGATAGTTACGATCTGTTTGTTATGATTCATGGACTGCACAACTCCTACCGTATCCTTCCATACACCGGAAATTACGGTAACCATATCGCCTTCTTTAAAGTCTACGACAACCTTTTCGGAGCTGATTCCCAGAGATTTCATCTCATTTTCCGTAAGCGGTACCGGTTTGGACCCGGGGCCTACAAATCCTGTAACACCGCGGGTATTTCTTACGACGTACCATGTATCATCATTCATGATCATGTTAAGAAGAACATACCCGGGAAAAAGCTTTTTCTGTACCTGTTTCTTAGCTCCGTTTTTCATCTCCACGATATCCTGCATAGGAACTCTGACCTCCAGGATTTGATCTTCCAAATGTCTGTTTTCGATTATTTTTTCAATGTTGGCTTTTACTTTATTTTCATAGCCCGAATAGGTATGAACAACATACCAGCATACTTCTGCCATATTTTCACCTTATCCTTACTTTACCAATAAATCAATGCCAAACTGAATTACGGTATCAAGTCCTGTTATGATCAAGCCCAAAGCAACAGATATCATAACGACAGCTAACGTTCTTTTACCGAGTTCTTTCCTAGTAGGCCATATAATTTTATTAAATTCAGGTTTTAATCCCTTAAACCAGTTTTTTTTCTTAGCTTTTTCTACGCTAACGGTTTCTCCCATCTTGTCACTCCTTCTCATCATATTACCAAACATTTCATTCTCATAACTTATTTCGTTTCTTTATGCAGAGTATGTGTTTTACAAAATCTGCAATACTTTTTGGTTTCCATCCTATCCGGATGTTTTTTCTTATCTTTTGTCATGTTGTAATTGCGTTGTTTACATTCCGTACATGCCAATGTAATATTTATGCGCACAACTTCCACCTCCGATATTTTCTTTATTCAGAGTAATAACGATAGTAATTACACTGTTTATCATATTTTAGGCATAAAAAAAAAGACCCACTTCCATACGCTAGTCTAGCGTAGCACAATTCCACCCTATCGTCAATGATTTTTTATTGAAATGTGTTTTTTTAAAATGTTTTTATTAAAATTTTATGTTATCATTATGTTCTTAATTTACTTTAATATGGTAAGAATCCATATTAAGTCCGACTATGGAATCCGACTTAAGGCTTCCCGTCCCGTAAAATACCCATATTGACCTTTCCTCATTGTTGCTGATAACTAAAACATCCCATGCCAAAAAGGGGCATTTCTTCTATTATATATCTATATAGACAAATTTTTTAGTTCTTCTTCACAAGGCAGCATTTACATTGTATAATGAAAAAATAGTAAAAATCGTAAGAAGGAGGGGATTCAATGACTAAAGAGGCTTTACAAAAGGACCTTTTCTCTCATTTATCATACGGTGCTTATTCCAATACCACCCGCTTTGATGCTCATAAGCCCAGCGAGCTTCGCCGTATATATAATACCATCGTCAGGCTGTATAAAGAATCCCCTACCTATTTAGTGGATACCCGTAAGGATACTTTACAGATAGCGGTCATGATAAAAGAAAACGCCCGCCTGCTCGCCAATACGATATCATCTATTTACGAGCATACGGAAAAGGATATATTTGACAAAAAGTATGCCTATTCAAGTGATGAAACCATTGTAACTGTTGAGATTTTGGATTCCAAATTAATAGAAGAAAATACCCCGGCCTATTATATTCATGTAGACAGCTTAGCGACACCCCAGATAAATGCCGGCCGTCTGTTACCTGCCGGAAAAAGAACTTCCCTGGCAGGGACCTATCATTTTATTATTAGCGTTAATCATACGGACTATGAATTCGAGATGAGCATTATGGGTTCTTCTACTAATCTGGAGGTACAGGAAAAAATCGTTTCCTTATTAAATAAATCCAATATCGGACTGACTGCTTCCGTTATTATGAACACCGAGGACGAAAGTTATATACAAATCGAATCTGCTGCAACGGGAATTCCCGAAAATACGGATTGCCATTTTCATGTCAGGGATTTAAAGGCACCGGAGGCTTTGGGAATTTGTGCGTATTTCGGATTGGACAGAATAGCAAGTATGCCGGATAATTCCCACTTTACATGTAATGGAGATAAAGACTCCGCTCCTGATAACGTTTTTATTATAAACGGCTGCTATGAGATTACCTTAAGGGGAATTAATCAAGATAACGAAGAAGTAACAATTGGTTTAAAAACCGATACCCAATCTTTTCTGGATACCATCCATACTTTTGTGGAGGGATATAATTCTTTCCTGCAGGCAATCTGCTCCTATCAAGATGTGCAGCCAAAGAGTACGGAGCTTGTTAAAGAAATGTATCATATTACAAAATCCTATCGGAATCATTTAGAATCCATGGGCTTGAAGGTGAATGAGGACGGCACTATCAGCTCCGATGAAAATCTTATCCTGTTGGCAGGTGAACAGCCTAACCGCAGGGA
>CAMJWQ010000408.1 GCA_946409475.1 uncultured Lachnospiraceae bacterium | reverse complement strand
GGATATAAGAGATACTAATCTTATAGAACAATATGGATGAAAAAAATCAATTAATAGCATTTATTAACCGGGCCGTTTCTCCTTACCATACGGTATTGGAGGTGATGAGGCGGCTTAAGGAATCAGGTTTTTCGGAATTGAAATTATCGGAGGAATGGTCGGTCTCCCCGGGAGGCAAATATTATGTTAATTTTCAGGACTCTTCCCTGATTGCCTTTCGCTATGGAACGAAATTTGAATTTAAGGAGACCTTTCGCATCGCCGCAGCCCATACGGATTTCCCTTGTCTTAGGCTAAAGCCCAGCCCTGATATGGCAGAAGAAGGCTATGGTAAAGTCAATGTGGAAGTGTATGGGGGAATGACATTAAACACATGGCTTGACAGACCCTTGTCTGTTGCGGGAAAAGTGGTCTTGAAAAGTAATCAGGTTTTTAAACCGGAAATAAAATTTGTAGATATAAAGAAGCCGGTTTTCATCATTCCCAATATAGCCATTCATTTAAATAAAGACATCAATAAAGGACAGGAGCTGAATAAACAGACGGATATGCTTCCCATTGCCGGCATGATAAAAAAAGAGGCGGATAAAAACTGCTATTTCATGCGGTATCTGGCAGACTATCTTCAGGTGAATCTAAAAGACATATTGGATTATGATCTGATATTGTATAATTGTGAGGAAGGTAAAATTGTGGGTATAGAGGAGGATTTTATCGCATCACCCAGGCTGGATAATATGACCTCCGTATTAGCATTATGTAAAGGTATCATTCATAGTGAAATGGAGAAAGGCATGCAGGCCATCGCTTTGTTTGATCATGAAGAAATCGGAAGCAAAACAAAACAGGGTGCAGGCTCCCTGCTTCTTACAAATGTATTGGAAAAAGCGTTTTTGAGTTTTGGATTTAACCATATGAATTACATTGAAGCCATCGCAGACAGTATGCTGTTATCGGTAGATGTATCTCATGGATATCATCCCAATCAAGGCGGAAAATATGATCCTACCAATAAAGCCGTGCTGAACAGCGGTGTTACCATAAAAGAGGCAGCCGGACAATCCTATGCCACAGATTGTGAGGCAGTTGCCATAATACAGCAATTATGTATGCTGCACCAAATTCCATATAAAAAATTTGTAAACCGTTCCGACGGGACCAGTGGTTCCACCCTGGGATCCATCGCATCCAGTATGCTTCCCTTAAAGACCGTTGATCTGGGAGTACCTTTGCTGGCCATGCATTCTGCCATGGAATTAATGGGAGCACAGGATCAGAAAAGTCTGGAAGACTTATTAAAAGTATATTTTTCTGAAAATTAGAAGGTAGGAATAGGTAAATTAAGAATGGAATGAAATGTTTTGAATCAGAAGAATCCGGCAGTTGCTATGTCGATAACATAATGTATGAATATTTTATAAATTCGTAATAAAACCTTTTCAAATTATATCCCCTATGATAGTATATAGTAATGAAAACTACATAGTATAGACAATGATACTATGATATTTTAGGAAGTTGTTTATGCGTAAATAGGAGGATATTATGAGTTATAAAATTGTTGTAGATAGCTGCTGTGAATTGCCTGAGAAATTAAAAGCTGATAAAGAACATTTTAAGTCAATACCCTTAACGATTCAGGTGGATGAGCATGTGATTGTTGATGACGAGAGTTTTAATCAGCAGAAGTTTTTAAAATTAGTAGCCGACAGTCCCAACTGTCCGAAATCCTCATGTCCGTCGCCTAATGACTTTTTAGATGCCTATATTTGTGATGCGGAGTCCGTATTTGTGGTTACCTTATCGGATAAATTGAGCGGCTCTTTTAACAGTGCCCAGTTAGCCAAAAATCTATTTAGAGAGGAATATGGAGAAACAAAGAATATATATGTAGTCAATTCTAAAAGTGCGTCCGTTGGTGAACTGCAAATTGCCATGCATATTAAGGAATGCCAGGAAAAGGGTATGAGCTTTTCGGAGACGGTAAAAGAAGCGGAAAGATTTACGGAAGAATTAAATACGTATTTTGTATTGGAAACCTTAGAGACATTGCGTAAAAACGGAAGACTGAGCAATATAAAAGCATTTGTGGCGTCGGCCTTAAATATTAAACCGATCATGGGATCGACAAAGCAGGGAACCATATGCCAGCTGGATCAGTCCAGAGGAATGAATAAAGCGTTAAAGAAAATGGCTGCCTATATTATTAACCATACGGAAAATATAGAGCAGAAGATATTAGCCATAGCTCACTGCAATTGCCTGGAACGGGCATTATCTGTAAAGGAGGAATTTCTTAAAAGAGTGAAGGTCAAGGACGTTGTCATTATTGATACGGCAGGTCTTAGCAGTACCTATGCAAATGACGGAGGTATTATTGTAGCGATATAAAAGCTGCCGGCCAGGAGAATACCATTTGAAGCTATGAGAAAAACAGGGAGACGAAGAATGAATCATAAAATCATAAAGGCAAGCATAGATAAAAGCGTTTATGTAGCACCCGGTGCTGCCATAGCAGGTGATGTCAGAATAGAAAAGGACTGTACCGTTTGGTTTCATGCTACGGTAAGGGGAGACAGGGAGCCGGTTATCATAGGTGAAGGCTCCAATGTACAGGATAACGCCGTGATTCATGTAGAAAACGGATATCCGGTTACCATAGGGAAACATGTGGTGATCGGACACGGTGCTATCGTACATGGCTGTGAGATTGGCGACAATACCTTAATCGGAATGGGCGCCATCATACTCAACGGGGCAAAGATTGGAAAGAACTGCATAATTGGTGCAGGCGCATTAGTCACGCAAAATACCGTCATACCGGACGATTCCCTTGCCGTAGGCAGTCCTGCAAAGGTAAGAAGGGAAGTGACGGAACTGGAAAAGGAGGAGCATTTAAAGAATGCTGCGGATTATGTTCTTCACGGAAAAAAATATAAGGATGGATTGTTTCAATAGTAAGAAGATTTGTGATACCGATGGACTCGGTTTTGCTGCAAGTTTTATTTCTTCCGTATGCCAATTCTCTATTATTTGAATCTGTTTAGCCAAAGCATAATTTTCTGCGTGATAAAGAAT
>CAMJWQ010000407.1 GCA_946409475.1 uncultured Lachnospiraceae bacterium | reverse complement strand
CTGATAGATACTGTTTTCGCTGTAAATAATTTTTTTTAAAAATGCCTTTGCCTCATTAACGGACAGCTTATCCCGTCCGTCCAACATATCCATAAAAAGCTGTTTTGACCGGTCACGTTGATACTCCATAATCTCGTAAACGAACATTTCTTTGGACGGAAAGAAGTTGTAAAAGGTGCTCTTCCCCAATCCTACCGCTTTCGTAATCTTGTCAACGGAGGCATGAGTCATTCCATACTCTTTGATTAAGTTAAAACCGGCTTCTAACATTTTTACTCTTGCGGCTTCTCTTTCCTGAAGGGCAAATATTTTTGGAGACATTAAAATTAAGCTCCTTTCTGAATATTTTAATAGAATAAGCGACCATTATTATCGAAATGGTCACATAAAATATATATCACTTATGTAGTAGTTTGTCAATAGAGTTTTAAGTTTTTCTTCTTCAATAATAAAGACAAGGGCAGGCACCGCAATAGAATGGCCTTGACAAAAGATGGAATATAAACTATTATATGACTAAACCAATACGATCCAGTCACATAATAAGGGAGCGGAGAAACCATGCCACCTATATTTACATTAGAAAAGAGAGAAGAAATAAAAACACAATTGTTGGAGATTGGTGTTTCACGAATGAAAGAAAAAAGTATCAAAAAAATAACGGTTGATGAAATCGTTGAACAGGCCGGAATTGGAAAAGGTACTTTTTATCATTTTTTTCTATCCAAAGAAAGCTACCTATTAAGTGTAATACAGTTCAGCAAAGAAAATATCTATCGCTGCATGAATGAAGCTGTAGCTGCAAACGGCGGTATTAACAGAAAGAGTTTTGAAGAGCTGCTTCAGAAGTTCTCAATGTTAGGAGATCATAATATTATCCGGTTTATGACCCGGGAGGATGAGGAGTGGCTTGCGAAAAAGCTGCCGCGGGAAATGGCAATCGATCCGCAAAGGGAAGACAGGATTATGGATGCAATTTTTAGCCATGTGATAGGGAAGCGTGAGGGAATTAATTATCATGTGATTGCCAATATAATAAAGCTAATGGCACTTGCTGCAGAAAACCGGGAGCTGCTTCATCAGGATGCGTTGAAAGAAAACATCACATTGCTGCAAAAACAGCTTTGTGACTATATTTTTGAAGAAGGAGACTAAGGAAATGGATTATAACAGGAAAACGAATTTTATTTTTGCAGTTTTCGCTGCGATAGCAGGTCTATTGTATTCAGTAGCTGATTATCTGCTGGAATATTTACCTGGGAACAGCACGGTATTGGATAAGTACGGAGTAGTAGAATCAGCCTGGGGAGAAATGTCCGCCGGAAGGTTTACCGCTTCGTTAACGATTGCAGCAATCATAACACCATTTTTTGTTGCCGGATACCTATGCGTTTATCAGCAAATGCGAACATCACATCCAGGATTTGCGAAAGCATTTATTACAGTTACATTAATCGGAGGACTTTCAGATTTTTTTATCCACGCAATTCTATGTATTATGCCAATTGTCTATCAGTCCGTATTTCATATTAGTGGACAGACGTCAGCGGTTACCGTCTTAGAGGCTATGACCGGAAGTTTTATTATCCCGTTTTATGTATATTTTGGATTTATCTTTACAGGCTATATTTTATGGTTTGTCTATGCCTTTAAGAAGAATAGTATTTACCCTAATTGGTATGCATGGGTATTACTTGCAGCAGTTTTTATTGAGCTGGGCGGTTCAATTTTCACCGGATTGCAGGTGCTCAGTATCGGTATGCTCTCGAGATTGGAAATGACATTTTTCATTTATGCAGCGGTTACAGAATATAAAATCATGAGACAAAAAGGAATATGATTCATTGTTTTTATACAAATATATTCATTAGGAGGGCTTTACATGCATTATGTACCAGAGGGGTATTCAAGTAAGACAACGTTAAGAGAAACGGAAGTTGCCATTAAACTTATTAAGGACTATTTTGAAAACAGCCTGGCAAAAAAGTTGAACTTAACAAGAGTTTCGGCACCGTTATTTGTGTTGCCTGAAACGGGATTAAATGACAATTTAAACGGCGTTGAGCATCCGGTTTCATTCTGTGGAATTGGTACGCAAAATAGAAAATGTGAAGTGGTTCAATCACTTGCGAAGTGGAAGAGACAGGCACTAAAAAGATATAGGTTTGGTGTTGGAGAAGGTTTGTATACAGATATGAATGCAATCAGATGTGACGAAACCCTGGATAATATTCATTCTATCTATGTTGATCAATGGGATTGGGAGAAAGTAATTTTAAGAGAAGAAAGAACCATTGATCATCTAAAAAGTACCGTTATTAAAATTTATGAAGCATTTTTGGAAACTGAAAAATTTGTCGATAGCAAGTTTGCTCAGTTTGAAGCTAAATTACCAAAAGAAGTTACATTTATTACGAGTCAAGAGCTTGCGGACTTATACCCTGAGCTTTCGGCAAAAGATAGAGAAGCAGCCTTTGTGAGAGAAAAGGGGGCAATCTTTATAATGCAGATAGGGGATAAACTAAAGAACGGTGAAAGGCATGACGGGCGTGCACCGGACTATGATGATTGGAACTTGAATGGTGATTTGATTTTGTATCACAATCTTTTAGATATAGCATTTGAAGTATCATCAATGGGTATCAGGGTTGATGCGGAAGCCATGGATAGACAGCTGACGCAAGCGAATGCTGACGATAGAAGGAAATTGCCATATCACCAAGATGTTTTGAAGAATAGGCTGCCGTTTACGATAGGGGGAGGAATCGGACAGTCCAGAATTTGTATGTACTTCATGGATAAGGTACATATTGGAGAAGTTCAGGCATCCGTATGGGAAGACGGCATGGTGGAGGTCATGGATGAGAAGGGTGTCGTAATACTATAAGATAGTGATAAGTCTATCCAAACTTAATATCAGAAAGGTAAATCCATGGGACATATTACAAGTAAAGATGCCTATAAAAACTTAGAAGAAAGAATCAATTGGTTTACCCAAGGGGCTCCGCCATCGGAAAGCCTGTATAAAATACTGCAGGTTCTATATACGGAAAAGGAAGCTAAGTGGGTCGCACTGTTGCCGGTTCGTCCGTTTACGGCAAAAAAAGC
>CAMJWQ010000406.1 GCA_946409475.1 uncultured Lachnospiraceae bacterium | reverse complement strand
TGGCGGAAAACTGCCTGAAGGTTTCAGCTGCCGGAATAAAAGCGCATACCAAAGAATTTTCTTTGGAGGAAATAAAAGAGATCTATCGGGAAGCATTATAATTTATGACAGTATGGACAACCGCTGCCGGTGTAAGAAATGAGGAGTAAAAGTGTATGTCTGATAAATTGTCGACTAAGGACAGGATTATTGAAGCTGCATGGGATTTATTTCATAAGAAGGGTTATGAAAATACAACGATAGAGGACATTATTGCTGCTGCGGCCATATCAAAGGGTTCCTTTTATTATTATTTTGACAGAAAGGACGCATTGCTGGATACTCTTGCACATATATTTGACCGCGAATATGAAAAATTGAAAAGGGAAATGGATCCGGAATGGAACAGTTATAAAAAATTATTATACATTAATTTTCAGATGCATGAATTTATTGAAAAGCAGATTGATTGTGATCTGCTTGCCTCACTGTATTCCACACAACTGCTTTCAAAAAGCAACTCTAGTCTATTGGATCAGAACCGCGTTTACTATAAACTTTTGGCAGAGATTATAGAGGAAGGGCAGAAACGGGGGCAGATAACAAAGAGTAAATCTGTAAGAGAAATTTCAAAATTTTACTCACTGTGCGAAAGGGCCCTGGTTTCTGACTGGTGCCTGGAAAAAGGAAGCTATTCTCTTTCGGAATATACAAAAGAGTATTTTCCGCTTATGATTCAGGCCTTCTGTGAAGCCTGATGATTAAAAACACTTTGTTGCTGTAAAAAGTACCATCTTCTCATTTTTGAAAGGATGGCACTTTTTGTTTTAAGACATAGGGACACCATGGAGTCCCTATTAAGATTTTATCAAGAAATAAAAAGGCTGGGAGCATCTTGACAAATTTTTATGAGGAGCATAAAATCTATTTAAACCATAGTATAAAACAAAGTACAAAACAAAGTACAAAAAGAGGATAACGTGAATCGTCCATTAATAACAGATATACAAAAATACTCCATACATGACGGAGAGGGTATCAGAACAACTGTTTTTTTCAAAGGATGCCCTCTTTCCTGCATTTGGTGCCATAATCCGGAGACCCAGAGCTTTTCCGGCCAATTATTGTTTCAGGCAGAAAGGTGTACCGGATGCGGCAGTTGTATAAAAGGGTGTTCTTCAAAGGCTATTTCCGTAATTGACAAAATAGCCGTGACAGAGGAAGGGCATTGTATACAATGCGGGGCTTGTCTTGATTACTGTCCTCAAAATATAAGAGAGATAAGCGGAACCTATTATTCACCGGATGAATTGATTTATGAAATAGAAAAGGATAAGGCCTTTTACGAGCAGTCAGGCGGGGGTATTACCTTCTCCGGAGGAGAGGTACTGGCCCAGGACATGGATTATCTGGAGGAAATCATGAAAAGGCTGTACCAAAAGGGGTATCGGATCAATATTGATACCTGCGGTCATACACCTTTTGCAAATATAAAAAGAATCCTTCCCTATGTAAATACCTTCCTGTATGATATAAAAATCATGGATCCCGTTCAGCATAAAAAGCTTACGGGTGTTGAAAATTCTCTGATTTTGAATAACCTCAGGCAGTTAAGCAGGGAAGGTGCTGCCATTTGGATTCGTATTCCGGTAATAGGCGGTGTCAATGATACGATTCCTCACATGGAAGAAATTGCTGGGTTTTTGAGAGAGGAGAGCATATCCCTTAAACAGATCCACCTTCTTCCTTACCACAATACAGGAAGCAGTAAATATAAGCGCTTGAACAGGGCGTATAAGGGAGAGCACTTTAGGACTCCCGGCAAAAAGGAATTAGAGGATTTTGGTGAAGTTTTCAGAGAATCAGGTTTTCATGAAATTATGACAGGAGGCTGAGATATGGATCGGGGAATGAATGACCGTATTCGGAAATTAAGAAAAGTAAGCACGGAAACACCGGCGCACATTGACATGGAACGTGCCCGCTTATTTACGGAGGCCTATAAAGAATTTGAAGGCACGGTATCCCTGCCGGAGCTTCGTGCTTTGGCATTGAAGCATTATTTTTCCCATAAAACCTTATACATAGGAGAAGGGGAATTACTGGTGGGGGAAAAGGGAGACGGACCTCAGGCCACTCCTACCTTTCCGGAATTATGCTGCCATACGGTGGAAGATCTTCATATCATGAACGACAGGGAATTAATTAATTTTCAGGTAAAGAAAGAGGATTACCGATTTCAGGAGAATACCGTTATTCCATACTGGCAGAAACGCTCTATCCGCCATAAAATTCTGCGGCATATGCCGGAGGAATGGAAAACAGCCTATCATGCCGGGATTTTTACGGAATTTATGGAGCAGAGAGGACCGGGGCATACGGTAGGCTCTGAAAATATCTATAAAAGAGGCTTTATTGACTATCAAAAAAAGATTGAAAAAGCGTTAGGAGAACTGGATTATATCCATGATATGGAGGCTCTTAATAAGGAACAGGAGCTAAAGGCAATGTCTGTTGCCTGTGAGGCGGTTATGATTCTGGGCAGGCGTTATTATGAGTATGCCCTTCAGCTTGCAGGGAAGGAGCAGGACCCGGTACGGAAACAGGAGCTTTTGCAGATAGCGGAAAATTGTGCTGTGGTTCCTGCCCATAAGCCTCAGACATACTGGCAGGCCATTCAAATGTACTGGTTTGTGCATTTAGGGGTAACCACAGAATTAAATCCCTGGGATGCCTATTCTCCCGGAAGACTGGATCAGCACCTGATTTCTTTTTATAAAAAGGATGTAAAAGATGGAATACTGGATAAAGATAAAGCAAAGGAACTCCTGGAGTGCCTTTGGGTCAAGTTCAATAATCAGCCGGCTCCGCCTAAGGTAGGCATTACCTTAAAGGAAAGCAGTACCTATACGGATTTTGCAAATATTAATACGGGCGGTGTCACACCTGATGGCCGGGACGGTGTTAATGATATCAGCTATTTGATATTGGAATGTATGGATGAAATGAAGCTTCTCCAGCCAAGCTCCAATGTGCAGATCAGCAAAAAGACACCTAAGGATTTTTTGTTAAAGGCTTGTGAAATTTCCAGGAAAGGGTGGGGGCAGCCGGCTTTTTATAATACGGAAG
>CAMJWQ010000405.1 GCA_946409475.1 uncultured Lachnospiraceae bacterium | reverse complement strand
ATTATACTCTGATTCCCTGGGCGGGGAAGGTTCCGGTGCTGAAACCTACCTTCTGACCGTAAAAGCCAATATTGATACGATAGTAGAGGCTCTAAAATAAAGTTTCTCAAGAGTAAGGAGGTTTTTAATATGAAATTCAATCATCTGGATTACGCTGTTCAAATAGAGGATCTAACCGTTGCTTATGATGCAAAGCCGGTACTGTGGGACATTGATTTAACAATCCCTCAGGGCAAATTAATGGCCATTATAGGCCCGAACGGAGCAGGTAAAACCACCTTGCTAAAGGCCATGCTTGGGCTTTTGATTCCGGTGTCAGGAACGGTACGTTTTTTTCAGGAAACTGAAAATAGTCTTCACAAATTAAAGAATAAGGTGGCTTATGTTCCCCAGAGCGGCAGCGTGGACTGGGATTTTCCGGCAACTGTGCTGGATATCGTACTGATGGGCTGTTATGGCAGACTGGGTTATATAAAACGCCCTGGAAAAAAAGATAGGGATGCTGCGGTACAATGTTTAAGGAAGGTTGGCATGGAGGAATATGCTTCCCGTCAAATCAGCCAGTTGTCCGGCGGTCAGCAGCAAAGAGTTTTTTTAGCCAGGGCCCTAATGCAGACTGCTGATATATACTTTATGGATGAACCCTTTAAGGGTGTTGATGTCCAGACGGAAAAGGCCATTATTCTACTGCTGAAGGAGCTGAAGGAAGCCGGTAAAACTGTAGTAGTTGTTCACCATGATCTGCAGACCGTACCGGAATATTTTGACTGGGTCACTTTGATTAATATCAAAATAATAGCCAGCGGACCGGTAGAAGAAGTATTCCATGAACAAAATCTGAAGAAGGCTTACCACAACTCCGGCAATTTATTAAAAAGTGCGGTATAGGGAGGTGTTATCAATGGAAACTATTTTTTATCTTCTCAAAGACTATACCTTTCAAACAGTAGCATTAGGTTCCGCTATTCTGGGATTACTGAGCGGGGTTTTAGGCAGCTTTGCGGTACTCCGTAAGCAAAGCTTATTGGGGGACGGCGTTTCCCACGCAGCACTGCCCGGAGTTGTTATGGCTTTTGTGATGACCGGCTCCAAGAATACGGAGGTACTTCTGCTGGGTGCACTGATTTCCGGGTTGATGGCTACTTTATTCATCATCAGTATCGTTAAACATTCGCGGATTAAATTTGACAGTGCCCTTGCCCTTGTGATGTCGGTATTTTTCGGATTAGGTCTGGTGCTCCTGACTTACGTTCAGAAGATACCCAATTCCAATCAGGCCGGATTAAAACGCTTTATCTTTGGTCAGGCATCTACCCTATTGCAAAGAGACGTTTATTTTATGGCAATCTGCGGTGTTATACTGCTTGCACTGACCCTACTATTCTGGAAAGAATTTAAGCTGTATATTTTTGATTCGGAATATGCTAAAAGCCTTGGTTTTCCTGCACATAAATTAAATCTGCTGCTCTCCTTTATGATTGTTATGGTAATTATTATAGGTTTGCAAACCGTAGGTGTTATTCTCATGAGTGCCATGTTAATTGCACCGTCCGTTGCGGCAAGACAATGGACGAATAAGCTATGGATTATGGTTGTACTCTCCGCCCTTTTCGGCGCAATATCGGGCATTTTCGGTACTATGGCAAGCTCCCTAACAGCTAAGCTTCCTACCGGTCCCGCAATTGTAGTTATCATCAGCTGTATTGTAATAATCAGTGTGCTTTTTGCACCCGGAAGAGGGATTGTTCAAAAAATAGCGCACAGAAATAATTTAAAACAGCTGTTAAAAAGCGAAGGAGGTGACAGGAATGTCCCCACAATTTGAAATCCAGTTAATCGCAGTAATTGTTGCCGTGGCCTGCTCTCTTCCGGGAGTATTCCTGGTCCTGAGGAAAATGTCTATGATGTCGGACTCTATTACCCACACCATACTTCTGGGAATTGTCCTGGGCTTCTTCCTGACCCATGATTTGTCCTCCCCTTTTCTGATTGCAGGAGCAGCCCTAATCGGTCTTGCAACCGTATGGCTTACGGAAATTCTAAACCGTACAAAGCTGCTTTCAGAGGATGCCTCCATTGGTATCGTATTCCCCTTGCTATTTTCCATCGCCATTATTCTGATTACAAAATATGCCGGTTCCGTACATCTTGATACCGATTCCGTTCTCCTGGGGGAACTGGCATTCGCACCGTTTAACCGTATGGTGGTATTTGGTTATGATATCGGTGCGAAGGCAATCTACAGTGCTATGGCCCTGTTAGTGGTAAATCTTGCGTTTATTATCACATTTTTCAAAGAATTAAAAGTAGTAACCTTTGATCCGGTATTATCAGCTGTTCTCGGCTTCACCCCTGCACTGATCCACTATGGCCTGATGGCGCTTGTATCTTTGACAACGGTAGGGGCTTTTGAAGCGGTCGGTTCCGTATTGGTAGTAGCCTTTATGATCGGCCCTCCCACTACTGCTTATTTGCTAACGGATAATTTAAAACGTATGCTTTTCCTTAGTGCACTGATCGGAGCCGTAAATGGCATTTCAGGTTTTTACCTGGCCGTACTATTTGATGTGTCAATCGCAGGCAGCATGGCGGTTATGACAGGCCTTATTTTCTTAATCGTATTCGTGACGGCTCCTAATAGAGGACTGCTAAGCTCCTTAAGAAGGCGCAGCAGGCAGAAACTGGAGTTCAGCAAAAAAACTCTCTTATTTCATTTATATAATCACGAAGGCAGTGAAAATGAAGCACAGGAAGCCGGTATTCACACATTGGGTGTTCATTTTCATTGGGATACGGCTTTCACAGATAAAATAGTCAGGTATTTATTAAAAGAAAAATATATTATGCTTGATAAGGATATTATCAAACTGACAGAACAAGGACGCTCCATAAGTAACGCCGAATATAATGCGTTATTTTCGGATTAGACCGTGCTAATTAATCCATTTGGAAACAACCCCTTGGTCTGCCCATATGCCGGGCGGGCTAAGGGATTGTCACAAGCTATCGGTATGATAAAGGCTATCCTATTTTGAATTATGCTTATATTCCTCAAATTGCTTCATAATTTCATCATTCTCTAAAAAGAAATCTTTGAATATGCGTATATCTTTTA
>CAMJWQ010000404.1 GCA_946409475.1 uncultured Lachnospiraceae bacterium | reverse complement strand
GAGCAATCACTCCAAATAAAATACTGACACTTGGCAGCACGGTAAAGGTAGCACTTGCCGTTACGGTTCTCTTTAATACCTTTTTATCCATACCGATGGCAATTCCCGCCTGATAACTCTTAATTAAAAATACAATACACATCACACTGATAAAAAATAATACAATTGCAACAATTAAAAATAAAACAGGTGCATTTACTTGAGCTAAATAATCCATTTCCATCTCCTTCACTTTAGAAATTTCATTCCGACTTATAAAAATATTATTCCTTATCTTAACATAAACTGCTTATCCTCCACAATAATTTGTAATTGTAAATTATCTGTTTTTCAAGTATTTGGCACTTGATTAATGACGCAGAATGAATTTTCGCCCTGAAAGGCGGAGAAAGGAGGCATAGCGGTGTTCTACGCTGACTGACGACAACGCGGCAGATGGAAATTCAGGCAAGTCATTAGCCAGGATGTCAGTGTGTCAGTACACTAAAACGGCTTCATTCTTTTTTATGATAATTTAAGTCCATTATGGAAAAAATGAATAACGAAAAGCAAGTATTTGACAATCACCCTTGTATCTGCTATTCTAATAACGTTAGTAATCAGGCAGCAAAAGATTTAGAATGGTATAAATATTCAAGAAATTTTATGTGCTTTAGCCCATAAGAGTCGGGAATGATTGTCGCTTTTGTGGTCTAAAGCTATTTTTTGATGTAATTAAGAGATGAAAGAAAGGCAGAGGATATAGAAATGAAGTTTCATGAACTGGAAATACAGGAAGAACTAATGAAAGCAATAACAGACATGGGGTTTGAAGAGGCCACTCCCATTCAGGGGAAGGCAATCCCGGTAATACTGGAAGGCAGGGATATCGTGGGGCAGGCTCAGACGGGCACGGGAAAAACCGCTGCTTTTGCAATACCCATGCTGCAGAATATTGATAAAAATGAGAAAAACGTGCAGGCAGTTGTTCTTTGCCCTACAAGAGAATTGGCAATTCAGGTGGCGGAAGAAATCCGAAAATTATGCAAATATATGCATGGTATTAAAATTTTACCCGTTTATGGAGGTCAGGACATCGTTAAGCAGATACGTTCCTTAAAAGCAGGGGTACAGGTTGTAATCGGGACTCCCGGCCGTGTCATGGACCACATGAGAAGAAAAACCGTTAAATTAGGCAATATCAAAATGGTAATTTTAGATGAAGCGGATGAGATGCTGAATATGGGATTCCGGGATGATATTGAAACCATATTAAAAGACACTCCTGCCGAAAGGCAGACCGTTTTGTTTTCCGCAACAATGCCTAAGCCTATCATGGATATAGCAAAGACCTATCAGAAAAATGCCCAGATCATTAAAGTAGTAAAAAAAGAACTTACTGTTACCAACATTGAGCAATACTATTTTGAAGTACGCCCCAAAAACAAAGAAGAAATTTTATCAAGGCTCATTGATATCTATAATCCCAAATTATCCATTATTTTCTGCAACACCAAGAAAAAGGTAGATGAACTGGTCAGCGCCCTGCAGGGCAGAGGCTATTTTGCAGAGGGACTCCATGGTGATCTGAAGCAGCAGCAGCGGGACCGTGTCATGAATGGTTTCCGGAACGGGAAAACAGAAATTCTGGTGGCTACGGATGTGGCGGCAAGAGGCATTGATGTGGACGATGTGGATATCGTATTCAATTATGACCTGCCACAGGATGATGAGTATTACGTTCATAGAATAGGTCGTACGGGACGCGCCGGCAAAACAGGAATGGCCTTCTCATTTGTCATGGGAAAAGAGGTTTATAAATTAAAAGATATCCAGCGCTATTGTAAAACCAAAATCATAGCAAAGCCGATTCCTTCCTTAAATGATGTAGCCAATACAAAAATTGATAATATCTTTAAGAAAATAGATGAAATAATCAAAGATGAGGATTTATCTCAAATGATCTCCATCATCGAAAAAAGAGTTAATGATGATGATTTTACGGCAATGGATATCGCTTCTGCTTTCTTGAAGCTCACCCTTGGTACACAGGATACACAGTCGGCGGAAAACCCTTATGATGATTATGGCGATACGGGTGCCGAGCAGGGCATGGTTCGATTATTTATCAATGTCGGCAAAAAGCAAAAGGTCCGTCCTGCGGATATTTTAGGTGCCATTGCAGGAGAAACGGGAATTCCCGGCAAGCTGGTAGGGACCATTGATATGTATGACAAATATACCTTTGTAGAGGTTCCCAAGGAAGTCGCTTCCGATGTACTTCATGCCATGGCCAGTGCAAAAATCAAGGGAAAATCTATTAATATAGAACCCGCTAAAAGCAGGGACAATGCATAAGCTCCTGCTTTATCTGTCATTATAAGCAGGAGGCAAAAATGAATTTACTATATTTCGTGCTTTTTTATTTTATTATAATGAATCTGTGCGGTTTCCTATTGATGGGAGTTGACAAAAGAAGGGCGAAAAAACATTGTTACAGGATATCTGAAAAAACATTGCTGTCCATAGCTTTACTTGGAGGAAGCGCCGGTTCGATAATGGGAATGTACTGCTTTCACCATAAAACAAGGCATCCCCGATTTAAAATCGGAATGCCTGTTATTTTTCTGGTGCAAATAGCTGTGATTATCTTTTTTACTATTATTTAAATTTAACAGCCGTGCCGTAAGCCATAACCTCCGCTGCTCCCTGCATAACCGCAGATGACGCATAACGTACATTTACAATTCCATCAGCTCCCAGGGCCTCTGCTTCGGCGACCATTCTTTTCGTGGCCAAGGCTCTGGCATCATTCATCATTTCCGTATAAGATTTCAATTCTCCTCCTACTATGGTTTTAAAGCTCTGGGTAATATCCCTTCCGATATTCTTGGATTGAATGGTACTGCCTTTAACAAGCTCAAGCATTTCCAATTCCTTTCCGGTGATATAATCAGTATTTACTAAGATCATCTTCTTCTCCGCTCCTTATCTCTTTTATTCGTTCTATCAATACGAACACTGCGACACCAATCAGCAATGCCGTAACGATAAATCCTAAAACTTTAATTACAATGGGTATTGGCAATAAGAGGCAAATAAATAAATAAAATAAAAGCCACAATACCAGTAAAACAGTAATAATAATGGGTGCTAT
>CAMJWQ010000403.1 GCA_946409475.1 uncultured Lachnospiraceae bacterium | reverse complement strand
TGTTTTGCAATTCTTCTATTTCTTCGAAAATAACATCGTTCAGAACTTTAATATAAGTTCCCTTCATTCCCGAGGATCTGGATTCAATCACACCCGCGCTTTCAAATTTACGCAGTGCATTCACAATGACGGATCTGGTGATTCCTACCCTGTCGGCAATTTTACTGGCAACCAATACGCCCTCATTTCCCTTTAATTCCTCAAATATATGAGAAATAGCTTCCAATTCGGAAAAAGATAAGGTGCTGATCGCGGATTTCACAATTTGCTTTTTTCTGATTTCTTCCGCTGTTTCTTCATTTACCGACCTCATCATTTCAAGACCCACCACTGTTGTCCCATATTCACTTAATATGATATCATCTATATCATATTCACTGTCATATTTATACAAAAATAAAGTCCCCAAACGTTCTCCGGCGATATCAATAGGTGTAATTAGTGCATTATACTTTTTTACATTTTCCATGGCAAATCCTAAGGTCTCCAGATTTACATTCTCTTTTGTAGACAAGACACCAAGGAGCCGTTCATTCAATAAGGTATCAATAAATCCTCCCATTTCATTATCAATCAGCTCTTTGATATCCTCCACGCCCTTACAGTGGCTGATTCCAAGAATTTTACCTTTCTTGCTGATGACCAGTATATTAGAGTCCAATATATCGGTAAGGACCTCACAAATATCCGAAAAGACCACCTTACTTGTACTATTGTTATGAAGTAACTTATTAATTTTTCTAGTTTTATCCAACAGCTGCACACTCATTTGACAACCTCCCAAAATTACAACTGATTTATAAATTATAGCTTATCATAATATTTTTAGAAATTCAACGAATTAAATGCAAATTGTTATACAAATCAAAGTTTTCTTCTAAATAGGCCAAAATTACCTCTTATTGTCAAGAATATTTCCGCATTCCTCATTCATACACACAAGTTTATTTCCTTTTTCCAATAACAAAGAACCACATTTGGGACATTTTTCACCGGAAGGCCTTTGCCATGACATAAAATCACATTCCGGTATATTTTCACATCCGTAATACCTTCTTCCCTTTTTGGTTTTTCGTATCACAATATCCTTTCCGCATTTAGGACAGGCTACCCCTATCTTCTCCAGATAGGGCTTCGTATTCCTGCACTCCGGAAAGCCGGGGCAGGCTAAAAATTTTCCATGGGGCCCATATTTGATTACCATATTTCTGCCGCACAATTCACATACAACGTCTGTTATTTCATCTTCGATTTTGACTTGTTCCAATTCTTTTTCAGCCAGTAATACCGCATCATTTAAATCAGGATAAAAATTACTGACAATTGTTTTCCAATTAACTATCCCTTCTTCCACCTTGTCTAATAAGGATTCCAGATTTGCAGTAAAATTGACGTCCACAATACTGGAAAAAGCATCCTTCATGATTTGATTTACCACTTCTCCCAGTTCAGTTACAAACAGGTTTTTGTTTTCTTTTATAACATACCTGCGGGCAATAATGGTTGTTATGGTAGGTGAGTAGGTACTGGGTCTTCCTATTCCCAGTTCTTCAAGGGTTTTTACCAATGCGGCTTCGGTATAATGGGAGGGAGGCTGCGTGAAGTGCTGCTTTGAGGTCATATTGTCCAATTCCATAATCGTGTTTTCTTTCAGGTTTTTTAGCAGCAGGGTACTTTCGTCCGCTTCCTCATTGGAATCCGTATATACGGACATAAATCCGTCGAATACTATTTTGGAAGCAGAAACCGTAAAACGGTACTGGGAAGAATCAATTTTCATGGACATCGTTTCATATTTGGCGGCAGCCATACCGCTTGCCACGAAGCGTTTCCAGATAAGCTGATATAATCGGAATTGGTCACGGGATAAGGATTCCTTTATCCTTGCAGGAAGTAATGATAGATTGGTAGGCCGTATAGCCTCGTGGGCATCCTGTACCTTTTTACCTGTTTGTACGGCTTTCGCATTTTCTCTGTTATAGAGTTCCCCAAAGGACTCTTTAATATAAACCTTTAATGCGGCTGCTGCTTCTTCCGATATTCTGGTCGAATCCGTTCTAAGGTATGTAATAAGACCAACCATACCAATACCTTCGATATCAATTCCTTCATATAATTGCTGCGCCAGCCGCATAGTTTTTTGAGTGGAAAAATTAAGAGCCGTCGAGGCCTCCTGCTGCAGCGTACTGGTGGTAAAGGGCAGCGGAGCTTTTTTAAAACGTTCCCCTCTCTTAATCTCACTGATTTTAAATTTGCTCTTATTTAAATCAGCCGTTATTGCATCCAATTGTTCTTTCGACGCGATCTTTTCTTTACCGTCAATTCTGCCGTAGTATTTCGCCGTTATCGCTTTCTTTTCTCCCGGTATTTTAAAATCAGCATCAAGAGTCCAGTACTCTTCCGGAATAAAGGCGTTAATTTCCTCTTCCCGGTCGCAGATGATCCGCAGAGCTACCGATTGTACACGTCCCGCACTCAGCCCTCGTTTTACTTTAGCCCAAAGCAGAGGACTGATACGATAACCAACCATACGGTCCAATACCCTCCTGGCTTGTTGGGCATTTACGAGATCCATATCTATTTGTCTGGCCTGCTTAAAGGACTCTTTTACTACATTTTTTGTGATTTCATTAAAGCTGATTCGATACATTTTCTTTTCATCTAATTTTAAGGCATGATAAAGATGCCAGGATATGGCTTCCCCTTCCCGGTCAGGGTCAGTTGCCAGATATATTTTATCTGCTTTTTTTGCTTCTTTCCGCAAATAAGCCAGCAGTTCTCCTTTACCCCGTATTGTAATATATTTAGGCTCATAGTCATGCTCTACGTCGATCCCCAATTGACTTTTCGGTAAATCCCTGACATGACCGTTGGATGCAGCGACTTCATAATTTGCTCCCAAAAATTTTTTAATCGTTTTTACCTTCGCTGGCGATTCCACTATTACCAAATATTTTGCCATACGCTACTCCTCCATTAACTGACTTTTACTAAATTCAGATTTATTATTAACCAAGCTTTACATAGTAATTTTGGGATATTTCTTTAATTAACCCTTTCATCTCTAAGGCAATCAGATGCTGAATAATGTCTTTCAGAGATAAATTCAGTTGACTTTGAATCGCATCCAAGCCTTTAGGATATAAATCTAAACAACTATACACCAT
>CAMJWQ010000402.1 GCA_946409475.1 uncultured Lachnospiraceae bacterium | reverse complement strand
CCGGATTTTCTCATGCTTCCTCCCTTTATGTTTTCTTTCTATCTAAGCTGTTTTTTTATTCGTTATACCCGCGGGGTGCCTGTTTCCCAACGTTTTCTACCTCATTATAATACCGGAGTCAACTGTCTGCAATATTTCATGTAATACTTTTACAAAAACTGAATTTGACAGCAGGAAGGAAAAGCCTTAAAATAGTTTAAACATATTTTTTTAATGCCATTTACTATTAATTTAAAAAATTATCATTTGTATAAAAACAAATTACAAAACAGGGAGGTTGCTCATTATGACTGCTGGAATTACCAGAGAAGAAGCATTTGCATTACTAAACAAATATAATAAGGAAGCTTTTCACATCCTTCATGCATTAACTGTTGAAGGGGTAATGCTTTGGTATGCAAATGAGCTCGGTTTTGAGAAGGAAAAGGAATACTGGGGTATGGTGGGTCTTTTACATGATATTGATTTTGAGATGTACCCGGAGGAGCACTGTAAAAAAGCACCGGAGCTTTTAAAGGAAGCCGGTGTATCCGATGATTTGATTCATTCCGTATGCAGCCACGGTTATGGAATCTGCGTTGACATAGAGCCGGCCCATACCATGGAAAAGGTACTTTTTGCAACGGACGAGCTGACAGGTTTAATCGGTGCGGCCGCCAGAATGCGTCCCTCCAAAAGCGTTATGGATATGGAGCTTTCCAGCTTAAAGAAAAAATTTAAGGATAAAAAGTTTGCCGCCGGCTGTTCAAGAGATGTGATCAGACAGGGAGCCCAAATGCTTGGCTGGGAATTAGACGAACTCCTTGAGAAAACCATTATGGCCATGCGTTCCTGTGAAGAATCCGTAAATAAGGTCTTCTCTTCCTGAGATAGGTTATCTGCCCTTCTTACAGATTTCCATTTTTCACAAAATTTCATTGTATTTCTCCCCTTACTTACTTTTGATGATACTTATTATAATGTATTTTATTATGCCATACCATTAACCCATTGTTGCTTTTATGACTACTGCCAGTGTGCTGTCTGCCTGGTATCTATGGTAATCCACTCACCTGATCCGCACTATTGCGTCGTTAAAATTCCCAGACAATGCCGCCGCATTGCCGCCGGAATTTTGCCTGGTACCAGCACGGATCATGTGGCGTATTACCATATTTACCAGGCAGCCAGTATACTGGTTAAATTTTAATTTAAACTATTACCTTATTTGTATTTACTCTTTATCGAACTTATGGTATGATTTTTATAACATAAGTTCGTTTTAAAGAATAAAGATGAAAGAGGTCTATAAATGGGCAAAAGAAAAAAAGAGGCATTAACACAATTTAACAGAGATAATATTATATCTGCCGCCAAAAAACTATTTGAAACTAAGGGCATTGAACAGACAACGGTAGATGATATCACAAAGGAAGCGGACTGCAGTAAATCGACACTGTATGTCTATTTTCAAAGCAAGCAGGAAATTTTAAATACAATACTGTATGAATGTATGAATTCATTAAAAGATATTATCTGTAACGGCATCGAACAAGAACCGGAATTCCATACCTGCTATTATAGTATCTGTTATTCCCTTGCAGTCTTTGAAGAAAGGTATCCTGTATATTACAGGCAACTATTAGAAGAAATAAAAATTTCTTCAAAAGAAACAGAAAATAATATTTTAACAAAAATTTATCTGGTAGGTGAAGAAATTAATGACGCCATAAAAGAGGTACTGGAGTGCGGCATAAGAAAAGGAATCTTAAAAAAGGACCTGAAAATAATACCAACGGTTTTTTATTTGTGGTCAGGAATCAGCGGCGCCATTCTCTTTGCAAATCAGAAGCAGGAATACCTTAAGATCAGATTAAATATGACAAAGGAAGAGTATTTAGCTTATATTTTTAAGATGTATCTGAATTCCATAGCAGTAGAAATTAACTGATACGGTAACATAGCGATAACAAAACTTTATATTGAAAGGGAGATTATAATTCATATGATTACAGGTATCCTTGCCGTTATCCTTCTATTATTTTTACTATTGAAGGTGATATTCCGCTTCAGCCCCTTTAAAAAAGCAAATAAAATCTTTCATAAGCTGCATATACCCATGGGTATTCTTTTTATCGTTCTCCTCCTTATTCATATACTGACAACCTTGCCTGTATGGGATACCCGTTCTCCCGCAGTATCCGTAACGGGTATGATGGCCTTTTTCCTTATTTTTATGATGCTTATAAGCTGGCTCTTACGAAAGAGAATGAAAAAAAGGTGGATTTCATGGCATAGAACAGGGGCTGTGTGTATTTTATTTTTAGTTATCGGCCATATTGCTTTTTATTGGGTTGATTTTTTATCCTATCAAAATCAGGTTGCCCGCATTTATCTCACCGATTTGGATTTAAGCACCTTAAAGGATGGCTGCTTTACAGGAGAATATGATGTGGGATATATCTATGCCAAAGTGAGCGTTGTCCTTGATAAGGGTAACATAACGCAAATAAACATTATCGAACATAAAAATGAACGGGGCAGCTCTGCGGAAAGAATCGTTAATGATATGGTGGCTCTTCAGAAAATTCATGTAGATACCGTCACCGGTGCAACCAATTCCAGCCTGGTTATTGAAAAAGCCGTAGAAAACGCCCTTCAAAAAGCACTTTAATATCACTTAAGCACGGCATCGGCCCTCTTAACCGGAAAATAACTTTCATAAATTCTTCATCCCTTTTCACATGCCTATTTATACTGCATATACTGAAATAAAAAATGGTTGGAGATTTTAATGGAAGGTCAAAATAAAGAGAGCAAAATGGCAGATGTAAATCCAACGAAAAAGGAACAGGAATCTGCAGAAGTATTACAGGATAAGCTTCAGTCTGAAGATGCTGTCAAAAAGAAAATGGATGATACCCCCATAACCAAAATGCAAAATACGGGAGAAAATAATGCTCCATTATATGGAGAAAACGGATACGGTAACAATAATTACAGAAATACCGGCTATTTGAATAACGAATATATGGACAATAGATACATGAATAACAGCTATGGCAGCAGCCCATTTATGAATAACGAATACATGGATAACGGCTATGGCAGCAGCCCATTTATGAATAATGAGTACATGGATAACGGCTATGGCAGCAGCCCATTTATGAATAACGAATACATGGATAACGGCTATGGCAG